>JACNJG010000018.1 GCA_014382685.1 Candidatus Cloacimonadota bacterium | reverse complement strand
TTAATGTGTTTGAAAAAGCTGACAAGATGTTGCTATATCTTGCGAAGAAATTTCCTGTTGCCGGAACATATATCCCCTATGAATTTAATAAAGTAAATGAGATATTAGCCCAAATCAAAGATTGGGAGTTCCCAATCCCTGAAAATGTTAATGAAGGAAAGATATTTTATAAGAATGCTTCAGAGTTATTACCATTGATTGCTATTGGGAGAGTTATTGATGGAGTTGAATTTAGATTTATATGGAATGATTATTTAATAAGAAATAAACATTATTTTTCATCGAAAACTGAGGGAACAAGCAATATTACAACAGAAGGCTGGGCATATCTCGAAACGTTTCGTCATCCGAATCCTGATAGCAAAAAGGCATTTGTCGCAATGTGGTTTGATCCAGAAATGGAAGCAATTTATGACGATTTTATAGAAAAGGCGATTATAAAAGCTGGATTTGAGCCAATTCAAATTGGGAGAAAAGAACATAATAACGACATAAATGATGAAATAATCGGTGAAATAAGAAGCAGTAAATTTGTTGTTGCCGATTTCACGGGCAATCGTGGAGGTGTTTATTATGAAGCTGGTTTTGCACGAGGATTAAATATTGAAGTTATTCAGACTTGTCGGGAAGATAATCTTAAAGAAGTACATTTTGATGTAAATCATCGGAAAATTATTAAATGGAATGATGGTGAAGAGTTATACAAAAAGCTGCTTAATAGGATCAAAGCAACTATTGTATGAATTTTCGTTCGTTTTTTTTAATAGTTGTCATGAATCTATAATATTAATGTATTCCATTTAGATTGGTTAAAGTATGATGAGCGGTATATTTTCCAATAAGATGTCGCACCTACGGTGCTTTGTATTGTTTTTTTCACATTCCAGACGCTAACGCGTCCGGTTACAAATATGAAACACCGCTGGTGTTTAACGATTAGTTGAAATGAATAAATCATTTAGTCAAAAGTTCCGTTAGGAACGATATGTTTGTAGTAAAGGGTGTAAGCCCTTGATTAAAAAAGAAAATCAATCATCATCTCAGCACCGTAGGTGCGAAATGTGAAGGATGTTAAAACATGAAACACACAAAACAAGTAGGTTAAAATGGCACAAGATCGAGACCAAACCTTCAAACAACTTTCTAATTTGTGGGAAGATACTACTATAAATGTCCTGGAAACGAAAAATAACAAATATGCCATCCTAAGCGATTTGCATTTCGGGGACGGTGGACCCGCAGACGATTTTCGGCATAATATCGAAACCTTGAAGCGTCTGCTCTCTCATTGTCTTGTGAACGATTTCCGTCTTATCCTGCTTGGAGATATCGAAGAGTTGTGGCAATTCGATCTTGATATGATCAAAAAAAAGTATGATGCAGAAGTTTACAGCTTATTCAGAAAATTTGAAAATGATCGAGTCATACGAGTGTTCGGCAATCACGATAGAGAATGGGAATCACCACCCGATCCGGTAATGAGCAATCCAGACAAAACAAAAGGAGCACCGGAAGCACTGAAAATGAAAGATGGGAACAACGATCCTTGCATCCTTCTTGTGCACGGACATCAGGGAAATATTGAATCTGATAAAAATAGCTGGTCGAGCAAATTCTTTGTGCGAATATATAAAGTTGTCGAGCCATGGTTGAAAAAAATGAAAATAGGCACACACCCACCTGCGATAAAATCTCAGATCACAAAAGATTACGAACAAATCATGTATGCATGGGCAAAAGAAAATAAAGTGATTCTCATTTGCGGACACTCGCATCGAGCGATATTTGCATCCACTTCCTATGCGAGGAGATTGGAAAACGAGATTGAAGCACTGCGGAAAGTTAACCGAGATCACCAAAACGACCATAAGCTGGTTTCTGAAAATAAAAAAAAGATAAAAGAATTAAATAAGAATCTGCGTGAAGAAAAGAAGAAAAATCGGGATATCGATCCTGCTGATCCTGGAAGTAAACCCCTTCCCTGCTATTTCAATTCCGGATGTGGACTTTTCACGACCGGCATAACCTGCCTCGAAATTGAAAATGATGAAATCAGATTGGTAAAATGGCACAAGGAAAAGAAAGAGGAACCTTTCTATGAAATCTATGAGAGAGGTAAATTGAGTGAATTCTCAACACAAACGAATTGCACATAAAATTTATTTAATACGCATTATCACATAAAAATCAGAAAGGAATTTCATGAAAACAAAACCAATCAGGATTATCGGATTTATAGTTATTTCTATTCTTTTGCTTGCCACGTTTCTATATGCAGAAGAGAACCAAACGGAGAATGAAAATGTCTGTATCTGGAAGATAGAATCGGACAGCAATACAGTATACCTTATGGGCTCGATCCATTTTTTGAAGGAAGCTGATTACCCACTCGATGACAGATATGATCAATGCTTCGAAGACGCAGAAAATGTTGTGTTCGAACTGAATTTTGACAGCACACAAACACCTGCTTTTCAACAATACACCGTAATGAAAGCATTTTATCCGCAGGGAGAAACCTTTCAGGGTTCTGTGAGTGATTCTACATACAATCTCGTGAAAGATCAACTTCTCGAACTTGGGATACACATTGAAAAACTCAATTCTTTCCAGCCCTGGTTCATTGCAGTTACGATGCTGAGTCTTAAATTACAAAAAATTGGATTTGATCCCAAACTGGGAGTGGACATGCATTTCTTTGAGCAGGCAAAGGAAGCACAAAAAAATATAATTGGCTTGGAATCACCTGAATATCAACTCGACTTGCTTTCAACATTGGGTGGGGAAGATCAGGAAGATTTTATTCTTAATACTATGGATCAGTTCCATGAAATTGAATCTGGCTTCCAGGACCTTGTAAATGCGTGGGATGTAGGAGATCTGGAGAAACTGGATGAGCTTCTTAATAAAGGATTTGAGGAATATCCTGCACTTAAGCAATCTTTATTAATTGATAGGAATTATAATTGGCTGGATGATGTGATCGGATACACAAAGGATAATGAAGATTATC
>JACNJG010000197.1 GCA_014382685.1 Candidatus Cloacimonadota bacterium | reverse complement strand
AAGAAGTAGGATGTGAGACTTAGTTTCTATCAATCCTTAAGTCAAATCTCCGCAAGCGGATTTTTAACTCAAGTCTTGGTCGGACTTGACTTAAAAGCGAAGCGTTGAGTTAAGAACGACTGGATGACTGTATGCTTCGAAGTGATAACTGGACATAATTTTATTAGCAATTGCCGGTTGTGTCGTGGTCCCGCATTTCACCCACCAAGATAATATCGGGGTCATGCCATATTCTATCTCGTTTTGTTTTTTAATTCTTGACAACATAAACACAGTTTCAATTTTCATAACCAAAACAAATTGCATTCACGCATAACCCGCAAGGAGATTGGATAAGTAATTTGTAATTTTTTGAATTTCTTGTAAACCATAAATCAGTTTAATCAAACAAAAATGTATTCAGTTCCACGAAAGGATTATCATGGTTAATACAATTGGCCGTTTAACGGATAGAGAAGAAAAAGAACTTCAGCAGGAGACTATTGCTGCTCTTGAGATATATAATACAAATGTGAAAAAGGGTACGAAGAAAATAGAAGAACTTGCTGCGTGCAAGAATTATTTTGGCAGAGAAATAGTTGGTAAAACTGCTGCCGAATCCGAAGAAAAAGAGAAATTCGTAGAGCTGATGCAGGGACTGTTGGATTCCAAGAGCTATGCAAAACGTGCAACCGCCCTCTTCTTTTTTCTGTATTATTATAAAAAGCAGCCGGAAGAAATGATCGAAATTGTGAGCGATTATTATGATTCCATCAAATGGGAAGCAGAGAACATAATGGACCAATTTTGGAAAGACTATCCCCAGCTAATGAAGCAGAATATGCTCAAATGGATCGAAAGCGATGACGAAAGAAAGCGATCATTATCCTTTCATGGTTTGGAAAATTTCTCAGAAAAAGATCCTCATTTTGTCATGGAATTCATTACCAAAATTATTGATGACGAGAGTCTCGAAGTGCAGAAAAAGATCACTCACACGCTCATTCAGATCGCTCGTACGCGTCCTGCAGAAGTGTATCCCTACGTGCAGGAACTCCTCAAGGATGCCGATGACCGCAGAGTGAAAACCATCTGGGTTTCCATGAAAAAACTTGCGAACAGTTTGAAAAGTGCAAATTCCAAAGAGAAAAACAGTGACTTTGCCCTTCTAACAAGAAACACCATCAAAGACTGGCGTTCCGATAAAAATAAAAAAGTTCACATTATGGGCGATAAGCTCTATTACATAATAAAAAATATTTAAATAACTAATTACAAATATCTAATTTCTAATGAAATTTCAAATGAAAAAACAGATAAAGATTAGATTTTAAGGAAAGAACTACAAAATTAGGTGGGTATATTATTGAATTTTCACAAAAATCCCTTCCGCAATTTAAAAATGAAGCAAAAATTTACTGGAAATAAGCTTATGAACTTAATCAATCAATTCCTCGTGGCTTTTCGACGGAGATAGTCAATTTTAAGAATTTTCTTTAATTCTAATTTCTCATCAATTATAATTCAATCAAAAGATAAAATTGATTTGGCATTAAAGTTTTGACATTTTATTTGTAATTAGAAATTAGGGGTTAGAAATTAATTTAAATTTCACTCGGCTTTCGAAGAATATATTATAAAGGTAAAATATGATTTTATTAAATAGTTTTCACTTATGCGAAACTTCAATTAGGGAACAAATATGCAACACACCGATACTATAATTAAAAATGGATACATCGTCACTATCAATCCTGAAATGGACATCATAGAAAATGGCGCTCTTGCAATTGACAACGGAAAAATACTGGCGATCGGAACAACGGAAGAAATAGAGAAAAATTATTCAAGCAATAAAGTTATTGATGCTTCAACAAAGATTGTCATGCCCGGCTTTATCAACGGACACACACATATTGCCATGACCTATCTTCGCGGCTATGCAGATGATCTTTTACTTCATTCGTGGCTGCAAGACTATATCTGGCCTGCTGAAGCACGATTTGTAAAAGCCAAATTTGTATATGATGCTTCCTATCATGCATGTGCCGAGCTTATTAAGAACGGCATTACAATGATAAATGACATGTATTTTTATTCCAAAGAAACGGCAAGGGCAGCAACTAAAGCCGGTATGCGTGCAATTCTTGGAGAGGGCATTCTTGATTTCCCGATGGCTTTTCATAAAACTCCCGAAAGTATGATAAATTATGCGATTGAAGGTCATGAAGAATTCAAGGATAATGAGTTAATAGATTTTGCGATCACACCTCATTCCATCTATACTTGTTCAAAGAAAATTCTTATTACAGCCGCCGAAAAAGCCCGTGCTTATAATATGCTAATTCATACTCATCTATCAGAAACCAAAAAAGAAGTTGATGACTGCCTTGAGCAACACGGAGTCCGTCCCGTACAGTATTTGGATTCAATCGGTTTTCTTGGAAAAGATGTGTCACTTGCTCATGGAGTATGGATAGATAATGATGAGCAAAAGTTGCTTGCGGAAAAAGGTGTTGGTGTAAATATTTGCACGGAATGCAATCTGAAACTTTCATCCGGATTTGCCCCGATCAAGGGTTACAAAGAAAATGGCGTGATAATTTCATTGGCTACTGACGGCGTGGCAAGCAACAACAATCTCAGCATTCTCGATGAAATGGATATGACTTCAAAAGTGCACAAAGCCATCAACAACGATCCCACCTTTCTGAATGCCGAAGAGGTCGTGCGCATGGTTACGATCGACGCTGCGAAAATATTCAATAAAGAAGATAAGATCGGTTCTTTGGAAGTGGGGAAAAAGGCGGATATTATTCTTCTTGAGCGAAATAAACTTGAGAATATGCCGATGTATAATGTGTATTCTCATCTTGTGTACACGATGCACAGCGAGTCGGTTCAGGATGTAATTATTAACGGCAAAGTGCTCATGCAGGACAGGAAGTTAGTTGAGATTGATGAGGATGAACTCTTTGATAAAGCAAGGTTTTATCAGAAAGAACTTCAGGAAGCTAAATCAGATTAGTTTCTCTATAAAAAGAATATC
>JACNJG010000117.1:9791-15447 GCA_014382685.1 Candidatus Cloacimonadota bacterium | reverse complement strand
TTTCGTGCTTTTCGCCTGCAACGGCGTAACGCAGTGAAGACGTGTGGTTATTTATCTCTCTCAATCCCTACTCACTACATTTTTGTCGGTGCGGAAATCCCCAGCAAACTAAGACCATTCCTGATAACAGTCTGCACTGCTTTGCACAGGAACAGCCGTGCCAAAGAAAGCTCCTTATATCTCTTATTCACGATCTTATATTTCTGATAATATCTATGAAATTCTCCGGCAAGATCGATCAAATAGGAAGTAAGGAGATTAACATCATAGCTTGAACTGATATGCGTGATCAACTCAGGATATTTCATGAGCATGCGAATAATATCCAATTCCTCATCATGCCCGAGCCGCTGCAGGTATTCCGGTTTGAAATCATGAACCCTTAGTCTTTCCGAACGTGCATTTTTCTCGATACTTGCAATGCGTGCATGTGCATACTGTACATAATAGACCGGATTTTCAGAGGATCGTTTCTTCGCCAGTTCTATGTCAAAATCAAGAGGAGTATTTGACTTTCTCATCAGGAAGAAGAATCGCGCTGCATCAGTACCGACTTCCTCAATAAGCTGCCTAAGAGTGATAAGCTTTCCTTCTCTTTTTGACATCTTTACCTTTTCTTCATTCATGAGAATGGTAACATGCTGAAGCAAGATAAACTGCATAATTGACGGCTTATAGCCAAGAATTTCAATACCTGCTTTTAGTTTGGGAATATGTCCGTGATGATCAGGACCAAGGATGTCAATAATGCGATCAAACCCACGTTTATATTTTGTGATATGATATGCAAGGTCAGGAATGATATAGGTTACAGTCCCATCCGAGCGCATGATCACGCGGTCTTTTGAATCACCAAATTCACTACTACACATCCAGACTGCCCCATCCTTATCATAGATCTTCTCTGTTTCGGAGAGGTATGCAAGCACATCTTCCACACTTCCTTTTTGACGAAGCTCATCTTCAGAAATCCAGTTATCGAAAAATACTTTAAAAGATGAAAGTGTCTGTTTCTGGTCATCAACGAGGATCTCCAATGCAAGATCACGGATTTTTTGAGCTACATCACGCTTGGAAAGTTGATGAATTGTCGTGCCTTCGGTCTCAAGAATATGAGCTGCGATCTCGGTGATATACTTACCTTTATAACCCTCATGAAGCTCCTCGACCTGAATTTCATCCAGCCGATTCAGCTCATTCTCTATAGACTCCACGAGGAGGTCTATTTGATGACCTGCATCATTTATGTAATATTCTCTTTCGACATGGTAGCCCTGGGTAAGCAGGATATTTGCAAGGGAATCGCCAAAAGCGGCTGCACGAGCATTCACCACATTGAGGGGACCAGTAGGATTGGCGCTCACAAACTCAATAAGTACTCTTTTTCCTGCACCTCGTTCGTAGTTGGTTCCGTATTTCAGACCGAGTTTATTTATATCCTGAAGGGTCGAATAGAGAATTTTATTTGCAATATGGAAGTTGATAAAACCGGGTTTTGCAGCAGTTACTTTTGAGAAAAGAGGATCAGCAGAAAGATGTGTTGCGAGTTTTTTTGCAATAGTCATAGGCGCTTGACCGATCTTCTTTGCAAGATTGAGCGCTATGTTGGATGCATAATCGCCGTGTATCTTATGCTTCGGATATTCCACATTTATCTTGGATTTTGGCGGCGCTTTCAGTTTAAGTGCTTTCAGCCCCAGCCATATTTTTTCTTTAATAATATCTATCAAGATTGCCTCACTTATAATTCCTTTGTTTTGTTTCTGTTACGAACCAGTTCTTCCCAGAGGTCTTCAAGCTTATAATAATCTCTGGTTTCTTTATTAAAGATATGCATTACAATGACCCCAAAATCAATCAGTATCCACAATCCATTTTCGAGTCCTTCTTTATGATGGATCGGAATTCCCATCTTTTTTGCTTCTTCTATCACGTATTTCCCGATCGTACGAGTATGTATATCTCCGTCACCACTGCAAATGACAAGCTGATCTGTCAGGTCGGAGGTTCCTTCGACATCAAGTACGATGACGTTTTCTGCTTTCTTATCCTTTGCGAGCTGGGTGATTATCTCGAGCTTTTCTTTTGTAGTATTTTCTTTCATATAAAAATTTATAGTGCAAAAATTTGCTTATAATCCTTTCCTATGATTATTGTAAAATCATAGATAGAGTGTTCATTGATCTGCTTATATACCTTATGGACAGGTAGTTCCTTAAATAACATATTAAATTTATCGTAATTCATGTTCCTTATGATGATCACGGTTTTCTCATAGAGAAATTTTTCTGCATTATCAAAAGACAGTACATCAAATCCCTTATCAATGAGTACATTTCGAACTTCTCGTGCCAGTCCTTTTTTGCCGCATCCATTGAGCACCTGCAAAGTGATCTCATTAAAGGGAATTTGTTCACCTTCCTGTATTTCTTCATCTGGTAAAGTCCGTAAAATTATCGTCAGACATAGAAATAGTATATTTAGAATAAAAAAAAAGCCAAGAAAATTTTTAAGGGTTTTGAGAGTTTAAGACTCATAAGTATTAAAAACTTTTTTCAATTTTTTATACGCTTCTTCCATTTTTTCGGGAATAACTCTTGTGTTCCCAACCGTAGAAATAAAATTCGTATCACCGTTCCACCGCGGCACCACATGTATATGCAGATGATCTGCCACACCTGCGCCTGCTGCTTCTCCGAGATTCATACCAACATTCAATCCATCAGGATGATATGCTTCTGTGAGCGCCTTCTCACATAACTGAGTCATCTTCGCGATCTCGCACAATTCATCATCTGTAAGCTCCTGCATACGGGCAATATGCCGAAAGGGCACAACCATCAGATGTCCGTTATTATAGGGATATAGATTCATTATAATATAGGTTAATTTTCCGCGTTTCAGGATAAGATGTCCTTCGTCATCATTAGCTTGCGGTTTTGTGCAAAAAATACAACCCTTCTCTTTTTCGCTGAGAATGTAATCAATTCGCCAGGGAGAGTATAATTTATCCATTAATTTATTTTAAGTTAGATACTGTTTTTCCAGTTCCTGCAATTGTTCTTTTGAGTTGATGCCTGCGACCTCGATCGGATCATCTACTTTGACAGCAGCAATGAGTTTGCTCTCGTTATTCAAAAGTTCAAGCGCATCGGTGAGATACATTTCGCTCTGAGAGTTGTCCCTTCCGATCTTCGGAAGCACAGAGAAAAGTTCCTGAGCATCAAAACAGAAAATGCCTGAATTTATCTCCTTGATCTTCCTGATTTCTTCAGATGCATCCTTATGCTCGACTATCTTTTCAACGTAGCCCTCATCATTGCGAACGATGCGTCCGTAACCGGTAGGATCATCCAGATCGACAGTAAGCACAGTTGCAACAGCATGTTTTTCTTCATGTACTTTAATAAGATTTTCCAGGGTTTTCTCTTTCAAAAGCGGAACATCACCCGGCATGATAATGACCGTACCATCAAAATTTTGGAAATTATCTCTTGTTACATACACTGCATGACCGGTTCCAAGCTGCACTTTCTGCTCAACAAAAGATATGTTATCAAATCCGGAAAGGCAGTCGATCACGACATTTTTTTTGTAGCCGACAACAACCACGATCTTCTCGGGTTTGAAATGTTCTGCAGTTGTCATTACCCACTCGACAAGTGACTTTCCGGCGAGTAAATGGGCAACTTTCGGCAGGTCGGATTTCATACGAACGCCTTTGCCTGCTGCTAAAATGATTATCGAAGTATTTCTTTTCATAGGACTCAATCTTGGAGCACTTTTTTTATGTCATACAGCAATTTGTCAAATTGTTTAGAGGACTTGGTAAAGTTGATGTTATTGGTATCAACCCTAATTATCGGGCATCCTGTATGAGTGGAGATGTACTTCTCATACGCAATTGTAAGATCCGACAGATACTCAGGTTGGATATTGTGCTCAAAAGAGCGGTTCCTATAATGTATCCTGTCAATAATACGTTCCAGATCGGCATGCAGATAGATTATAAGATCGGGCTGTACCAATTTGTCATTCAGAATAGTGAACAGGGCTTGATACATTGCCAGCTCCGCATCATTAAGTGTGAGACCGGCAAAAATGCTGTCCTTCATAAACATATAGTCACTTATAATATTGGTCTGGAAGGCATCGATCTGGAAATATTTTTTCATCTGGCGGTAGCGGCTGAGCAGAAAGAACATCTGTGTCTGAAATGCTTTCCCTGCAATATCGTCATAGAATTCAGAAAGAAAGGGATTATCTTCCACGATCTCGAGAATGAGCTGTGCTTCAAACTTTTCAGAGAGAAGTTTTGCAAGTGTTGTCTTACCCACACCTATTACTCCCTCGACTGCGATAAACTTATTTTTAATTAAATTCATAAAGCTGTTCCATTGTTTGATTTAATTTTGGATGCATAAATTCCGGTGCCAGTTCGTTCATTAGCTGTAAAATAAAGGATCGATTCATTATCTCGGGATGTGGAATTTTCAGCACATCTGTATCGATTACCTCATTATCAAAAAACAAAATATCAAGATCGATTATGCGTGATCCCCATTTCTCTTTTCGCTCTCTGCCCATTTTTTTCTCGATGTTCAGAAGTGTATGCATAAGCTCGTAAGAATTCATTTCAGTATCACATTCGACAATACAATTTAAAAAATCGGGCTGATGGATATTTCCGACAGGTTTAGTCATTATGATAGAAGATATGCGTTTCACTGATATTTTCTTTTCATTTTTCAAAGCCGATATAGCTGATTCGATAAAGTGTCTTTTATTCCCAAGATTCGAACCCAAACTAATAAAAATATTTTCGAATGCTACTCCTTTTTTATCGTTCTCTTTGCATTTCTATCTCTACGCAATCAAGCGTACCATTGATCGGCACTGCTATTTTGCGGATTTTCAAAGATACTTTTTGAACAAGGATAAAATCATTGAGAATTGCGCTAATGATCTCATTTGCGAGTTTTTCCAGAAGATGATATTTATAATTTTCTACATGTGCCTTGACCACTTCAAAGATCTGTGTGTAGTCAATCGTATCATGCAGGGATTTCACTTTTGCATCCAGCTCAGGATCACTTGAAACAGTCACATCGATTGCAAAGCGCTGCCCAAGCGTTCTCTCTGCTTCATGAAGTCCATGATAGCCATAAAAGATCATGTTTTTTAATGTAATGTTCATAGCATCTCCTTTCGAAATATAAAATATAAAATATAAAATTTAAAATATAAAATATAAAAATTTCAACTTTTAACTTTTTTTCCATCATCTATTAACTTCTTTTGTGTAGTGATGATTGATTGAGCGATAATATTTGCAAGCTCTTCAAATTCTTGAAGTATATTCTCAATTTTATGGCTTGGAATTAATTCTGCTTCCTTAATAACATTTAACCAGAAAATAGATTCTCTTAATTCTTTGAGAACTATTTTAAGTTTATGTATGAAATCAGCATAGCTTTCAGAACCTCTTGCTTCTTCATAATTTGCACCACCAGAAGTCCCAGCTTTAAGGAATTGATTACCGATATGTTTTCCTACAAAATCTTTTGGTAAAGCTCTAACTAATTTAATTACTCGAACTGCTAGTTCGATAAACCTACGAGAAATATCATCACCTTTCATTTCCATTTTCCATTTT
>JACNJG010000117.1:0-9653 GCA_014382685.1 Candidatus Cloacimonadota bacterium | reverse complement strand
GCCACCATTTTGGGTTGAATCATTGCTTTCTTTTTGATCTGCCCGTCAATAATTTTTACAAATATAAAAGCAACAGCTATGGAAACGAGAGATACAACAATTGAAATATTTTCAGAAAGACCGATCGCACTTTTACACAAAAAATATGATCCAATCATAAAAATAATGGGAAGAATAAATACGAGGAAGGAGCTGAGCATACGCATCTGCGGACTTATCTCGAATTGGATTTTGTCACCCTTTTTTACATTGAGTTCATTCTTCATTTTGAGCTTCGTGACATCTCCCTCTTTTTGAAAACAGAATGCTTTGAGTTTGCAGGTATTGCATGCGTCTGATCGTGAATATTCAACGATTGCAAAACCGTTCTGTATATCGACAACTCTTCCCACATCAGCAGGTGTGTCGTTTTGAAGGTTCATATATGTTTAGAAGTGATATCCCACAGATAGTTGATGAATAAAACCTAATTCTCCGTAAGAATTCACCGCATAGTCAAATTTGTATTCTTTCCAACTGAAGCCGACTCCTGCTGAAATCCCTGAAAGGAAATCAATACCAGAGCCCACATTCCAGTCACTGGCATTGGAACGGTAACCGGCACGTACTATAATTTTATTTTGAAATGTCGTTTCCAGTCCGATAGTACCATAAAAATCCGTATGCATCGGTTTGTTAATGTCCAGTGCTATCACACCCGTATTTAGTTTATATGCTAAACCAAAAGTAAAAGTCATGGGCAGCTTTTCTTTTTCCTGATCGAATTTAGAAAGCTGCATGCCGAGGTTCTTGGCTGCAAGCCCGATTTTAAGATTGGGATTGGGAGATTGATGAAGAATACACAAGTCCGCAGCAACTGCCTGTGATGAATATTCGTCTATTGTTTCTGAAATGATCTTGATATTGACTCCCCAGTTAATGATATCAGAAAGATATTTTCCATATGAAGCACCGAGTAACACATCATAAGAACCGAATGTACCAAGATCAACAAGACCTTGATTGTCGATCCCTGTTTTAGGAATGCCGCCAACTCCTATAAATTTCGAGAAAAATGCAACAGTCGTTCCTTCATTGAGAGGCATGGTATAACTTACTGCACCTCCGTTGTATCCTGCAAAGTAATTCATGTAGGTGATCTGAAGAAGACGTTCTCGAATACTTGGTAAACCTGCAGGATTCCAAAATGGTGCGAGTGCATCATCTGCAATTGCGGTAAAAGTATTTCCCATACCTGCACTACGTGCACCCATCGGAATATTGAGGAAATTGAAGGCAGTCGTTCCCGCATTTTCGCTGATCGCAAAGAGGCAAGCCGTCAAAGCGAAACATATCACTAATAAAAATATTTTTTTCATGTAGGTTCCTGTTTTCATACTTAGTAGTAAATTTCTTTTGGTGGGCTTGCTTTGTCAAATTTATCTCAATCTGATTTCTTTATTATGGCATGTATCGCATGCTAATTATTGACAATTTATAGTACACAATAAAAAATGTTTTATTGATATACAAAACTAATATTTGATTATTTTCATATATTTCAGGAGTTCTCATGAGCTTGATAGCATTACATTACGAGTTAAAGGAAAAAATAGGAAGCGGCAGCTTTGGTACTGTATATAGTGTGGAAGATATTGCCACAAAAAAAACCTTTGCAGTCAAAATATTCGATAAGATACCTATCGAAGATATACGCGAGAAAATGAACCCTAAAGTGATGCGAGAGATCACAAAAATATCCCACCCCAACCTCATAAAGATATGCGATTACGGCATTTATCAGAATAATCTCTATCTACTTTCAGAATTTTACGAAAGCCGCGGATTGCAAAATTTTCATTTAAATGAAAAGAACAAACAGGAATTTTTTGAGCTTGTCACACAGATATGCTATGCCTTGAATCACCTTCACTCCCATCATATTATTCATAAGGATATGAAACTCGAAAATGTTCTCTATAAAAAGATCGGCGATGAAATAAATGTAAAAGTTTGCGATTATGGATTCAACAAAATTATCTCACAAACAGAGGCATATCCAGAAGGTGAAGTGGTAAGTCTGCCATATATCGCACCAGAACTTTTGCAAGGATCATACTTCACTCCAAAAAGTGATTTCTATGCCTTGGGTGTAATTATGTATTACCTTTCAACTGGCACTTTTCCCTTTTCCAGAGAAGAGATCAAGCTCATGTCCGAGAAGAAAATCCCAAATATCATACCTCAATTCCCCACAAAAATAAATCCTGAAGTTGATAAAAAGCTCGAAGACCTCATCTTTCATCTTATTGAATTCAACCCAACACTGCGCATCCGCAATACGCAGGAGATCATTCGTTATATTAACGAGATGCAGGATAAGAAATTTCCTCTCACTATTGAACCACCTCTTGTAGAACAGATAGAATCCAAGCAGCTACATTTCCGAGAAAAGGATATCATAACTCTACGTGATCAGATCAATGAAATTAAGAACATGGAGGGAAAAATCATCTTTGTAACCGGCGAGAAAGGTGTAGGGAAATCCAATCTTATTCAATACATAAAATGGTATATTCTTTCTGAGGATTACCATGTGTTCTATTACAATTGTAGCGACCAGCATCGCGATCCATTCTTCATGCTGTGCAAGGAGATCTTTCTTTCGCAGGATGAAAAGGGCAAACACTTCTTTGAGCAATCTGCCTCGAATAAATTTTGCGAATTCCTATTTGAATCCGAAGAAAAATCGTTGAAGATCATTGAAGATGAATCAGACCTTATGAGAGATTATGAGCTGGTAAAGGAGTACATATACTGTTTTTCATCAACAAAACCAATTGTGTATTTCATCACTAATATTGATAAAGTTGATGAATCCACTATTAATTTTCTTAAATATATTTCTGCGGATCTTCCTAACTATCCTATTGCAATAATCGCCAGCTCCTATAATCCATATATTGTTGAAACTGCTCATAAAATCCATATAGAACCTCTTTCCCGAACTGAATCCTCTCTCTTTATAAATGAAATCTTGGGAGAAGAATGCCCTGAGGAATTTCTCGATCAGATGTATATGATCACAAATGGTAATCAACGCTTCATACTTGAACTTATTACTCAGCTTATTGAGAAAAAAATAATTCTTGATGACGAAGAAAACTGGTATTTTAATGTTAATATTCTAGATGTGAAGCTTCCGCAAAGAATAAAGGCAGTCATTGAGGAAAAGATCGCACTTATTCCAGATAAGATCAAAAACTTACTGGCGCAGCTCTCAATCTTGCAGGTTCCTCTTTCAACTAAGATCATTCAGACCATTCTACATTTTACTGATTCCAAAGATCTGTTCTTTTTTATGCAGGATGTCGAAACACTTGATATTTTAGTAAAAAACGAAGATTATGCTGATGAGGGCTATTTCAAATTTATCTACCCCGCTCTCAAATCCGAGCTTTCAAAGAAGCTCAGCATTGCTCGGAGAAAGCAAATTTCACGGGAAGTGATACACTATTTCAAAGTGCAGCAAGTTACCAAGCCGGCTATTATGGATGGCATTATCACACATTGCGAACTGGTAAAAGATTATGAATCGGAAATTCATTATTATCTTCTCAAAACAGTAACATTCATCGAACACAAAAATATCATTGAAGCATGGAATTCCTGTTATAAAGGGTTACTGAAGATCAATGAGATAAAAGATAAACTAAAGGCACAAACCGTGCAGGATTATCTAAAAGTACTACTTACATTAAGCATACTTCTTAATAAGGGTGACCTGAAAAATATTTGCTGCGACCAATATGCTCCCTTCATCCGTAAAAATCCTGATCTCCTACTTCTAAATTCTCGCTACCAAATGGCTTGCAGAAGCTTTACTACTGCAGAGAAAGCCCTTATCGCGCTTCAAAAATCACAATTTACTTATGATGAAAATGATATATTGCTCGCTCAACTGGAGTTATATAACTTATCCCATGAGGAAGAAAAGGCAAACAAGGTTCTTCAGACACTTATAGAGAAAAAACTGACACCCCTTCAGGAGATCAACTTCTATCTGTACAGAGGAGATTATTTTTATTCAATAGGCACTTATGAAAAGGCAATCGTGGAGCTGAAAAAAGCACAAAAAATCGCGAAATCCCAACAAGCTTTCACCCAGCTTGGTCGTATTCTAAAGGTGCTTGGTGACTCCTATAATATTCTCAACAAGGTGGAAAGAGCGATCCGACATTACGAAGAAGCTGCTGCAGTAAGTTCACGAGAGGGTGACATTCTCAATAAAGCAAACGTGCTTTCCCATTGGGGATATCTCAATATGAAGCAGGGTGCTCTGCGAGCAGGATTGGAAAAATCGCTTGAAGCACTCACTTACTTTAAAAAAATAAACTTCACTCCCGGCATGGCAGAAGTGAATTTGAATATTGCCCAGACACAACTAAAATTAGGCGACTTCCGAGAAGCAGAAAGACATTTTTATGCTGCCCTCTCGATCGCAAAAGAACTCAAATACACAGAACTCATCGATAAGATATACAACCGCTCTTCTTTCTTGAAACTTCGTATCCTTTCTCCGGCAAAATTCCTGGCATTCCTGCATAACCACTGTGATTATTACTTCAAAAAGCACACTATCGAAAATATCAATTCGTATCTGAAAAATTATTGTTTCTGGCTCGTTATTTCTAATAATCATGAAAAACTGAAATCCATTTATAAGATGATCATAAAGGAAAAGATCGACACCTCTCTGGAAATGGAATTCATGCATCAACTGGAGGGTTGGCTGGCACTGGGTGAGGAAAATTACTCTAAAGCTGTTAGTAATTTCAAAAAAGCAGGCACACTGGCAAAGAAAAATCAGAATGAATATGCCCTTACGATGTCCTATCTCAATATTGCAGATACTTACTATATTGCAAAAGATCTCAAACAATCAGAAATATACTGTGAGCAGGCGCATGCACTGGCAGTAAAAAATGAGTTTTCGCGTTGGGATAATTATACCCGTGTTCTTGAAGCCAAGATCATGCTCAGAAAAGCAGACATGAACCTCCGAACAGTCATCCGCAAACTTCTCAAAGCAGAAACTATTGCCAAGAAAATGAAGGACTGGAATCTCCAATGCGAAAGCTTGATACTTATCACGCTGATCTACAAAACATTGCATCTGAAAAATCTGGAGTACAAATTCAAACGAAAATATTATCGAAAACTTAACGTGATCCTGCGAGGGATATCCGAGGATGACAAGGAGAGAATTAAGAATGTTTTTCATTTTGACACCCTGCAATCCAGCTCAAAAATGCACAAGATCATCGAACCAAGGGCTCATGTTTCCCCAGCTAAACTACAGCATTATTTCTTTGATCTGCTACACCTTTCCAGCGTTAATCAGATCAGATTCAATTTGAAGAAATATATTCTTGAAGTCGTCGGGATTGATAAATTTGGTATTATTTTATATGAAAACAAAGATTCTGAAGGAGAGTTCTGGATCAGCAACCAGCTTACAAAAGATGAACTGACAAGCATACATCAGAACCATTTTGAGAAACTTCGTACCGAGCTGGAATGCCAGTATTACACTGTGAAGGATCAGCATTTCTGCCTGGCTCCACTGAAATTGAAAAATGAGCTTGAAGGAGTATTTATTCTTGCTGACATGGGCGAATATCCTTTCACAAAATCGGAAAAATTAATCATAAAATTATCCGGTTTGTATCTTACGATCATTCTGAAAAAAATCGGAGAGTATGAAGAGGTTCTGGAACAGCGTAAGCAGCTTTCAAATCTAATAACCATCAGCAGGGATATTTTGCAGATCATGAATCTGGAAGAGTTGAAAAACCAGATCACACTCAATGCTATTAAACTATCGGGAGCAGAGCGCGGGTTCTTTATCAATTTGGATGAGAACAAAAATTTTGTCTTTGATGTAGCGCTTCTTAGCACTGGCGAAAAGATCGACAGGGACAATCTTAAAATAAGCAAAACCGTGCTGAAAGATGTGTATGAATCAAAAGTTCCTTTGAGCACCTTCGATGCAGTTGAGGAACGGCGTTTCTCGGATTCGGAAAGCATACAACGAAACGATCTTCGGTCTGTTTATTGCTCACCACTTAATGTGCATAACGAAATATACGGATTCCTCTATCTTGATAACCTGACAAGTATCAATAAGGTCATGCGATTTAATGAGAAACTTCTTGAGATATTCATTCTCATGGCAGAGACCGCTATCAAGAATTCTCTCGATTACGAAAAACTCCATATCGCCAATCAGGAGCTTCTTAAGATAGACCAGGAACGCGCACAGTTCATCAATATTTCCTCTCACGAATTTAATACTCCGATCCAAACTTTGAAGGGATATATTTCGATTCTAAAAGACCCGGAAACTCCAGATAATGTTCGTCAAAATACGATAAACATCATGGACAGGAATGTGGATCGTCTGCTGAACGCGATCAATAACATCCTTCAAATGAATGCCCTGGAAACAAGGGGGATTCAGTTTGAAAAAGAGCTGATCGATCCTGAAGATATACTTAAAATTGTGTATGAAGAAACTCATGTCCTTGCAGAAAAACGAAAACAAAAGCTCATTCTGAAAATTGCAAAAGGGCTCAAGCCGATAATGGGAGAACGTATGACTCTTATCAATGGTATAAAAAATCTTGTACTCAATGCGATCAAATATACGGATGATTACGGCGAAATAATAATTGGGGCACGAAAATCCAGATTCCGCAAGGAAGAAGCGGACAACAAGGAATCTCTAATCATCTACATAAAAGACACCGGCATCGGCATTCCATCCTATGAACTAGATAATATTTTCCGTGAATTTTATGAAGTTGCAGATATCAAAGCTCATCATTCCGGTGTAACAGAATTCAAATCATCCGGGCTTGGTCTTGGGCTACCTATTACAAAAACTATTGTTGAGCATTACGATGGAAAGATGTGGGTGACAAGCGTTAAAGGCGAGGGCTCGACCTTCTTCATATCCCTGCCCTTTGCAAAAAAACAACTAAAAAAGAAAAGTGAGAAATAGTATGCCCATCCTGTCTCGCAAAAATGCATTGAAAGAAAAACCGACTCATAACTTCAGCCGGAAAATCTCGCAGCCATCCTCAGTTTTGATCATATGCCCTGCTGATTTTGTTGAATTCATGGAATCTCTCTGGGGACTCGGAATTCTGCTTCAATCCTATAAGAATCCTATTATTGTGCTTCACAAAAGGGAATGGAATTTTTTCATTGATCAGCTTTACCCGGACAAAGATTTCACTTCAATAGATTTTGCAGAACTAAGAGCAGGTAAAAATGTTGGATCAATTGAACTTATCGTGTTTCTCACAAAAATAATCCTAAAAGAAGCAAAATCCTTTTTAAAAAAAATAAATCATGCAGTCGTAGCTGGAATGAACTCTTTCGGTGATATACAATTATTGAATTGCATCATTTCCGTGAATGAACTGCAATCATATTACTACCAATTTTTTTCCTTTACATCGCAACTCACGGGGATTTCAAAAGAGTGGAATTCTTTTACTGAGAATTACATTTTTCCGATTAATCAAGATAAAGAATCAAAAGAAAAGGGCATTATCTACATTGATATTTCACCGGGAATTCATGGCACGCGTTTCTCAAAGAAACATATTTATTCATTGGTAAATGCTCTTCAAAAAAGTTATTCTTACGATGTAGTTCTGACAGATCGTGATGCACGGTATTATGATAAGCTTTCATATAAGAAATTTGATGTCAAACCGGATTTTCAACTTATTGAAAAACTTGAACAGGCACTCGAACTGCTGAAATCATGTAAACTCTTCATATCACCCAATACTCCTTTGTTACATTATATGCGTTACACTCCAATGAGCACCTTCAGTATTCTTGTTACCCATGAGCGTAGGCATCATTTTGAGACCTCTAAAAACAAGATACACATTGTCCACAGGTTTGCGGAACTCAAAATAAAAGACATTTTACCACAGATAGAGAAAATACACTTGTCACTCTGATCCGCCAGCTGGCGGAGAAGAGTCTCCCTTTTCGTTGACCTGAAAGTTTCTGCGAGGTTACCCGATAAATCGGGATTGTGAACTTCGCGGAGTTTATACTGAGTGAAACGAATGTGCTCAAGAATTACTTCAAAAATTAGTTGACAGCATATTCACATATCATAAATCAATTTTTAAAGTGTTGCAAATTTTATAATTCAATTAATTTCAGGAGCAAAATTTATGTACTATTCAAAGAACAAGAAGGATTTTATTTCAACGATCGATGAGCTGAAGGAATATATTTCCCTCACACCAAGAGAGGAGATGCAGCTTCGAAAAGTCGTACAGCGTCATCCCATGCTTATCTCGAAATTCTATCTTTCTCTTATTGACCTCTCAGACCCGAAAGATCCACTGAGGAAAATTGTCGTTCCTTCTATTGAGGAACTTGACCTATCCGGTTCCTATGATACAAGTGATGAATCCAAACATACAAAACTTTCCGGTCTGCAGCACAAGTATGGGCAGACCGCACTCGTTCTCTCGACAAATCGTTGCGCATCATATTGCAGATTCTGCTTCCGCAAGCGGCTGGTCGGGCTGGATTCCAAAGAGATCATCAGTAATTTCAGCAATGCAGCGGATTATATCAATGCACATCCGGAAATAAATAATGTACTTATCAGCGGAGGCGATCCGTTGATGCTTCCCACCAGTGTGATTGAACAATTCCTCGAACTCCTTGCTCCGATCCCATACCTTGATTTTATTCGGTTCGGAACAAAAGTTCCCGTGTATTATCCAAACAGATTCCTTCAGGATGACACATTAATTTCCCTTCTTGATGATTATACTCACAACAAGATAAGAATATATTTTGTGACACAGGTCGATCACCCCAGAGAAATTACTGATGAGTTGAAAGAGATCGTAAAGATTCTTCTTGAAGCCGGCATCATCATAAACAACCAGACTGTTTTATTACGCGGTATTAACGACGATCCGGATGTGCTTGCTGAATTGATGAAAAATCTTGTCTCAATAGGAATAAATCCATACTATCTTTTCCAGTGCAGACCCGTAAAACGCGTGAAAAAGCACTTTCAGATACCCCTTTCTGTCGCTTATCCGATCGTGGAAAAAGCGAAAGCCCAACTTGATGGGCACAGCAAAAGATTCAAATTTGTGATGTCACATAAAAAAGGGAAGATCGAGATTCTCGGTATAAAAGATAATGAGATGTATTTTAAATTCCACCAGGCAAAGGATGAACGAAATGCTGGACGGTTTTTTTCACGAAAGTTGAATCCTGCTGCCACGTGGCTCGATGATTTGAATAATTCAAAAAAAATATATTAATGTGTAGGAGAAACTATGTTAACTGAAAATGAAATGCTGCTGGAAGTTTTTGATGATAGGATCGAAGCGGAATTGCTGGAAGGATTGCTGAAAAGTTCAGGGATTGAATGCTTCATTGTTTCTGATGACTGTGACGGTATGATGCCCCAGCTTCAGTTGACAGAAGGTGTGGGTGTGGTTATCAACAAAGCCGATAAAGAAGAAGCAATGAAAATTTTGGAGGATGTGAAGAAGAGGAGTGCAAGAGAGTAAGATACACCCTCGGAACAAACTGAGCTTTATATGTTG
>JACNJG010000193.1 GCA_014382685.1 Candidatus Cloacimonadota bacterium | reverse complement strand
CAAACCCAATGAAATAAAAATTCCAATAAATATTAATAGAATTTGTTTTTTCATTCTGTTCTCCTTTAAATTTTGATTAATAAATTATAAAAACTATCTAAGAAAGTAGTATTCAAAATTGTGCCTAATTTAGACATTAAATGATCTGTGTGCATTTTTAAATTTTTCATAATTATTTCGAAAAGGGACACGCTGCAATACAGTTTGAATACCCGCCGCTGTTCTCAATCCAAAACATGTAGCATTTCTCAACATCAACTGCCCAGCGTCTAACTCCTGGATTATTTGAGACACTTTTTATTTCATATGAATCTACTGCTTTGCACGAAATCGCAGATACTTCACATGCATTAATGAATATTTTACATTTTTTGCAAAAATTTTGTAAAGAAAAATCTATGGACTTGTTAATAATTTGTGAAAAATAATTAGAAAATGTGCAATTCTCTGTCAAGATAGGATAGGTTTGTTTATAATTGAGTATTGTAGATAATGGAGCAGACATCGGTTATCCTTTAAGAATTTCCTCGAGCCCAATGATGCAATAGGTCGTGACAAGTACTTTATTATTTTCCCACCATCTGCCGTTCTCGTTCTGCCACCAGCCCTCTTCATTCTGGATTTTTATTATCTGGTTTGCGAGTTCAGCTCTCCAGTCATGCCGTATGCCGTCGTCACCGACAATAATATCAGCATCATAAGCAGTAAGAGCTTTTGCCATCATGAGATAATAATAGAAAAGTCCCTGGTTGCCGAGCAACGGATTGGTTTCTACTACAAATTGATTGCTTATCCAATTATACGCTGCCTGCACGCGCGGATCTTCTTTATCCAGTTTAGCATAGATCATGCTTTTCAGTCCGGCATAGGTCATATTTCCGTAGGATGTTGATCCACCTGCTTTGCTGATTCCGGGTTCATACATAAATCCACCATCGTTTGCAGAATAGGATTCCGGATTATACTCTTCAAGATTCTGGCAACGCTGTAAGAAAATAATAGCTTTATCAAAAAAGAGCTTCTTTTCCTCAATATTGGTAATTTCTTTTTTGTTGAGTTCAAGCTCATCTGTATAAACCGGTTCACGCTCAAGCATTGCTTCCAGAGCCCATTGCAGGTTAGATAGATCAGGCCTCTGATCACCACCATACCCGACTCCGCCATAGTATAAGCTGTCCGCAGAATAACCTTCTTCCTCATCTATTTGCAAACCGAGTAGGTATTTTTCTCCCTTATCGATGATATCGAAATATTGAGGGTCATTGCCTTCTTTGAGCGCCATCAAACAGATGGACGTATTGTAATTTGGCATATTATCAGTATATATAGAGCCGTCGAGTTTTGCACAGCTTGCAATGAAGCCCAATCCTTTAGCCACTGGCTCGAACTGGTAGCTGATGTTCGGATTACTGTTTATGATCGCAATGACAGCGAGAGCAGTGATCGCAGGATAGTATTGCCAGCTACCGTTATCCTCCTGCTGCTCCACAAGCCATTGCAAACCGATCTTGATCGAATGTTCCATTTCATGAGCTAATGAGAGATCAATTTCTGCATGACCAAAAGAAACAACAATAAGTGTCATAATCACAATCAAAAAAAATCGTTTCATGTATCCTCCGAAAGCTAATCTAATGCTTTGATCTTGATCATTGCTTTTGTCCCTTTTGCAGGAACGATGTTTTTGTTTGCTTCATAGAATGTGTCATCTGTAATTGTAGGAAGCGGACTGTGGATTATCGTAAAGGGATCATGATATGTTCTCATAATGTTTTGATCGAGACCTGCCATAAATTGTCCATTAACGATCTTTGAGCCGAGAAATATCCAATGCGTTTTTAGCATCTCCCGTTTCTGAGGAGTATTCCACACTAAACGCTCGACCCGTTCCTCGTGTGTAACTCCAAGAGTATCTGTCCATATTGCATATACAAGCAGAGAATCACCTTCTGGCATTGTGTCATAATTTCCAAGCTCCATGTTCTGTCCGCATTCTAATCCAAGAAGTAACAGCGAAGTCTGAATATATGCGGGGGGAGCATCAGTTTTCAAGATCGTTTCATGCAGATGTCCTTGAGGACCGACGAGAATGGTTTCGATGAGTCCCCTGTTCATATTGAATTCTGCAGGAAAAGTGATCTCTCTGTTGGCAATATCGATTTTGATATTATCAATTTTGTAGGTGTTTTCATCAATTTTCATAATAAGTGAATCGGGATTTTGTGCATATAAAAATGAGGAGAAGAATATCAGTAACACACCAACCATAAATACTTTATAAAATTTCATGTAAACCTCTTTTAAGATTTCATTTATTTTCTGATAATAATGTCAAGAAAACCTACATATTTATTTTATCTCAGCACAGCAATTTTAATGATAGCTTTCTCACCGGCTTGATTTTCCACGATCATAAAATAAACACCATTTGCAACAAAATCGCCGGCTCCGTTTTTTCCGTTCCAGAATACTTCTGTTGAGCCCAAATTCTTTTGTTCGAGAACTAACTCACCTGAAATGTCATAAATTTTAACATGAGCTATAGGTGAGTCATCATGAGAAAAGTTTAAATGCGCCCTGCCGAGTTCTCCGTAAAATGCCGGAGTGAAAGGATTCGGATCAAAGTAGGATTGTGTGACAGGAGTGGCACTTTTTACAAGAGTTTGAACATACTTAGTTGTGGTAACAATATCATTTCCAATTGTGCAATAATTAATGAGCGTATCCGGAGTTTGTATGCCGGAAAGCACTCTCACCTCTACCCAGACTTCTTCTTCATCTCCACCTGCAGGTAGCGTCCCAACATCCCATGTGATTGTATGCTCCTGCTGATTATAAACACCGTCAGGGCTCATATTATACATTGACACATGCTGGTCAGAAGGGAGCCAATCTGTAATTAGTACGTTATCTAATGGATAGTTCAGTAAATCCCTAAATGAAATAGTATAGCGCATAATCTTGTTTGGAGATATCCAGGTAAAAACGCCATCATCTTTTTGAACATCAAAGGGATTATATCCAATATCCTGATCCG
>JACNJG010000096.1 GCA_014382685.1 Candidatus Cloacimonadota bacterium | reverse complement strand
AAATCCCGCTTGCCAAGGACACTGCAAAGGCATCCATCGCCAAACCAATTGCGATTAGGAAAATTTGAAATAATGACATAAAATACACGCTCACATAAAAATGCAATAATATATGGGAAAAACGATTTTCCTAAATTAAGTACTCTTTCCTAGCTGGCTCATAATCTCCTTCACTGTGGTAATATAGGCAAATCCGAAACCAAGATTCAGTAAGCTTGCCAGATGCATCTCCTCGTTGATCGCTCCAGTGCCATCAGCCGGAAAGAATACGCGATAATCCCGATAATAGGCATCACGCGCAGTTGATTCGCAGCACATACTCGTCATAATGCCTGTAATAACTACATCCTTGATGCCAAGACATCTTAGAATAATTTCCAGATCAGTATTATAAAAGGAAGAATACCGATGCTTTAGTACAACTTTCTCATTTGGTAAGGGACATAGTTCCTCGACGATCTCGCTTTCAGGACTACCCTCTTTGCACATACCTTCCCACCACCATCCCATTATGCCAGCATCCAGCATGTCCTGATGATGCACATGTTTGGTGTAAATGACCGGACGTTTATTCTTTCTGAATTGTTCGATCAATTTTTTCACATTCGACAAAATTGCAGCGCCGCCGCAGGTATAGGTTGGCGAATTGGGATCGAGAAAGAATTCTTGCATATCAATGACGATCAGGCAGGCATTTTTAGTATCAAGTTCCATCTTATGCTGATTAAACGGAGCAATCTTTTCAAGCCATTGTGAGGTCTTCACCTCAAGTGTTTCCGTGGTAACGTAAGGTTTCATAGTATTTTCCTTAAAGTAATAATTCTACGACCATACTCATAATTGAATTTCTATTATAATATTTCAACGAATAAATCAGTGTGAAATTCAAGATGTCCATATTGGGGAATGAGTATGAATTACTTTTCGATTTAGCATTCATTATCCCACTAAATCATCCTCTTCCTGAACTGACACGACACGATTCCTTCCGCTTTCTTTACCTTCGTACAACGCATCGTCAGAAAGTTTAATACATTCATCAACGGAAAGTGGCTTTTCGTACTGGCTCACTCCGAGTGTTGCGGTCACAGCTATCTTTTTTGATGAATATGAAAATGGATAATCTTCGATCTTCTTTCTTACAGATTCGGCAATTGTAATAGCACCTTTCAGTGAGGTTTTCGGCAGAAATAGAAGGAATTCTTCACCGCCCCATCGCCCAACCAAATCCTGTTTTCTTACAGCAGATCTAAGTATGACTGCCAGGGTTGCAAGAACGTAATCTCCGCACTCATGCCCGTATGTATCGTTAACATTTTTAAAATGATCTATATCCATGAGAATAAATGAGAACGGCTCGAACGCTCTTTTTATTCTGATCCTCTCAAGCTCTATGATCTCATGCAAATATCTGCGGTTCCAGAGTTTTGTTAGAGGATCGGTACGGGAAAGCTCCTCCAATTTACCATTTGCTACTGCAAGGGCAGCAGCGGTTTTTACCTTCTGCCTGTAGAGATTCGATAGAATAAGCACAAAAAGAAATATCATCACTATTCCCCCGGTTAAATACAGTAAAAGGGATCTTTGACGTTTCAGTTTCATTCCTGAAATGGTTTTGTCTTTTTCCAAAAGTACGATCTGCTGTTCCTTCTTTTCGGTTTCGTATTTAGTCTGGATCTCCAATATTTTCTCTTCTGTATCTATAGTCATCAGACTGTCCTTAAGATTGATGGCACGCTCCAAATAGACATATGCTTTGGAATAATTTTCAGTTTCAAGATACATTTCAGACAAAATTTTCAAAATACTTAATCTTATTGAAGGATAATCATTCTTGGATATTCTCAAAACTTCTATGAGATACTCCTCAGCTTTTTTGAATTCACCCAGCCCTAAATAGCTGACTCCGATATTTCTTGTTATCATTGCGATGGAGTGCTTGTTCTCTGACTTTCGGGCACGCTGTAATGCCTCCTCCAAATATGGTAAGGCCAAAGAAGAATTGCCTAGTTCATTATAAGAAAGTCCAATATTATTAAGATTCACTATGATGGCTTCTTCATAATCCATTTCTCTGAATAGCTGTAGTGCCTGCTTATAATATTCAATGGCAGTTTGAAAATCACCATTCATTTGACAATAACATGTTGCAATACTTTGAGAAATCCGGGCTAGAAGTGTTTTGTCGCCCAATGTTTCAGCCAAACCGTATGCTTTTTGAAAATATTCTAAAACACGATCAATTTTATCAATAGAATCATAAACATGTGCAATCTTTTGCAGTGTAAATATCTGTCCCCTTATGTCATCGAGTTGCTCCTGCTTTCTCAATGCATCATAATAATGATCCATGGCATTGTCAAAATCTCCCGTATAATAAAGACCTTTCCCAACGAGGACTAAAAATGCTGCTTCTTCTTGCGGATTGTTTTTGCTTTTCGCCATCTCAAGTCCCTGCACCGCATAATCAAGCATAATTTGTGCATCAATCTTCTCATACTCAGCGATTAACTCTCGCAATATAAGGAACTGTTCATTTAAAATCGCGGACTCAAGCTGGGATTTCAAACTATCAACTTTTGATTGTGATAATAACGTAAAACAGATAAAAATTAGAAATAGAGTAAGAAATAAAGTTTTTTTCATTGAATCTCCAATATTAGGTTTTCAGCTTTACAGAAAGATGTTATTTAAAGAAAATATATAAAATAATATTGAGGCATAATCAGAAAGAAACATTATTCTGTCCAATCTTTGAGATCGCTTTTTTCTAATGTTTCTATTACTTTCTTCGAAAAGTTCATATTTGGTTGCGCTCGATCTATATCTTGAATTATCCTTTTATATTTATCTCGTTTGGTTTCCGTTTTATACGGACAGGGAATATCAAAATTTGGGAGATTAAGGTGAGAATTAATTTTAGAGATTCTCTCTTCTTCGAGATATATCATTGGTCGGATGATCACCATTGGACTTTTTTCAATTTCTACTTTTGGGGTTAGCGCAGCAAGCTTTTTATTCTCAACAATATTCATCA
>JACNJG010000110.1 GCA_014382685.1 Candidatus Cloacimonadota bacterium | reverse complement strand
CAGAAAAAAGCACAAGCAATTATTGACTACAGAAACGAGATTGGCTCTTTTGAAACTATCGAAGAAATCATGAACGTGAAAGGTATCGGACAGGGCATCTTCGATAAGATAAAAAATAGTATCGAGGTTTAAAATGGAGTTTCAGGAAGTTGTTGCCTCCCCAACCCTTGCAAAGATGTATGAAGAGCAGGGAAACTACGCCATGGCGCTCATAATGTATAAAAAACTTAATGAAAAAAAAACAGATGAGTTCTACGAGAAAAAGATAACATATCTTGAAGATCTTATAAGCTCAAAAACCAGAAAAGATCATAGTGAGATCGGCTCTTTTGTAATGAGTGATGATGAAAAGGATGTGTTCAACATCTCAAAAGAAGATAAGCAAAAGGCCGGAGCACCGGCAAACAATAAATCCAATGAAAAACCTCAATTAGACGATATTCTCAAGAAAAGCAGCACTGACATTTCATATCTGATCATGGACAAATATGCGGATGTGACAGTTGAGCAATTCTTCTCCCTTCTCGCAAGCATGATAGGCAAGAACAGAAAACTCGATGAGATCACGCTGATGGACGTTCTTCAGGCGATAGAAAGGATATAATGAAGCATAAAGCTGCGCAGAAACAGAATGGCATTGTATATATTGATCCGGCTCAAATAAAGCTAATTATTTTTGACAAGGACGGCACTCTTTCCGACCTGAATATGTGGATAGAGATCATCAAACAACGAGCTCGTCTGCTTGGAGAACATTTTGAACTTCCCACAGAAAAAGTCGATGACATCATCCGTGCAATGGGCGCTGACCCGTATTCGACTAATATCCTCGATGTTGCGATATTAACAGATTCACGACCTACAACAGAAAAAAAAGTAATAAATAAACTCATAGAATTTGGATTTGAAAGGACAATTGCTTTTAATGCAACTCATCATATTTTTGGCGAAGTGGACAGCATTGTTGATCTGAGAAAGATAGCAAGTCCGCTTGGAGATATCAGGGGATTGTTTGAAGATGCTTTGGAGCACAACATCAAGATCGCTGTGGCAACGTCCGACCTTGCAGTGAGATGCGAAAAAATCTTGGAAGCTTTTGATGTGCTTGACCAGGTTCATGCGATCTCAGGAGCAGACAGCATCACAAATGACAAACCTGCACCAGATATGGTTCATTATGTTTGTAAAATTTTGAAGATCAAGCCCGAACATACTGCGGTTGTTGGTGACAGCACACTCGATATGGAGATGGCAGAGAATGCGGGATGCGGACTTTCCATCGGAGTGCTTTCCGGCAAGGATGGTGCAGATCTCCTTGAACCCTTTGCCGATTTTGTTGTGCAGTCGATTGATAATATTAAAGTAGAAAAAACATGATCATTAATTACAAAAACTTATTTTTGATTTTTTTAAAAATAAGCCGATGAAATTTTAATTGTCTTATGTGTTTTATAACTTTAAAGAATTATAAGCTTTAGGAGGGCTAAAATGAAAGAAATATTTATACTATATATTTCTTTGATTATTCTTACTTTATCACTTGATGCAAACATTATTGAAAACATCAATTCTCAGGAGCTAGATCCTGACAATACACATTCAGTAACCTATGATGGAATTATGGTAAGCGGAGTAATTGACCAGGACACAACTTGGTCGGATACAATTTTTGTAACAGGAGATGTAACCATTAATAATGGAATAACACTTACAATTGATCCTGGATCAACAATTAAATTCACAGGACATTATAAACTTAATGTACAGGGACGATTACTTGCCGTGGGAACTGAAAATGATTCTATCGTCTTTACAAAACAAGACTATGTGCATTATTGGGATGGTTGGGCTGGAATACATTTTAATGAAACACCGACAGTAAACGATTCATCAAAATTTAAATACTGTAGAGTTACAAGATGTTATAATGGTGATATCAGCAATGCTTATGGTGGCGCATTTTTCATTAAAGAATTTTCAAAATTAAGAATATCGCATACTGAAATTTATAATAATTATGTCAACGCACAAGATAGTTCAGCAGGTGGATATGGTTGGGGAGCAGCAATTTATTGTGAATATTCATCTCCGCTTATCACTTATTCTTCCATTCATAGTAATATTTCATGTGGGAATGGTTACTGGCAGCATGGTACAGGTGGTGGTTTATTTTTAATAAATTCATCTCCAAAAATTATGAATACAATCATTAGAGATAATGAAGCTCAGTATGGTTGTGGTGGAGGTATTTGTTGTAGTAATAATTCTAATCCTTTAATAATAAACTCAATATTCAATAATAATCAATCTGATTGGGGTGGAGCAATTATTAGTGTTGAATCGAAACCGATAATAATTAATTCAACTATTGTTAATAATTATAGTACTATGGGTGGTGGAATTATTTGTACTTCCTATTCTTCACCTATTATTACAAATTCTATCCTTTTTAATAATACTCCTGAGGAAATATATTTATCACCATTCCTTTGTTATAATTCCATAACTATTAGTTATTCAGATATTGAGGGTGGTGAGACGGGTATAATAGTCGGACATGGTGATGTTCATTGGTTAGAGGGCAATATCGATCTAGATCCCCTATTTGAAAATGGATACCATCTCAGTTACTGTTCCCCCTGCATAGATGCAGGAACGCCTGACACAACAGGTCTTAATCTACCTCCGTGGGATTTAGATGGAAATATTCGTATCTGGGATGGTAATGGAGATAGTCTCGCTATTGTTGATATGGGGTGTTACGAATTCGGAGCACCATTTTATGGAGTGAATGATCCTCCTGATAATCAAATTGGATTTCAGATTTATCCAAACTATCCGAATCCGTTTTCAAATTCAACAAATATTTCATTTAATATTCCCAGAACATACAAAACTGTTCAAGTTAAAATATATAATATCAAAGGGCAATTGGTAAAAACAATAGATAGTAATAATACTGATCAGCTATCTGATGAGGTAGTTTGGGATGGTAAGGACGATCTGGGCAGGACATTATCGAACGGAATTTATCTGTATCA
>JACNJG010000112.1 GCA_014382685.1 Candidatus Cloacimonadota bacterium | reverse complement strand
CTTCATTCTGAACTCCATGCAACTTCGTTGCTTATGAAGTCCAGCCCGAAGTGGACTGATCAAGGGCAATCAGCCCAAAAATAAAAAAAATATCCATTCCTGCGAAATTTGAGTTGTTCATATCTTACTAAAAAACTTTACTAATTATTTCGCCGGCTGGAAATATGCCATAAATCATACATAAAAATTTAAAAACTATGAAAAAAATTATATTCTTTATTTTAGTAGCTCTATTTACTTTTTGCACGACATCTGCTTTTGCACAAATCGAGTACAACTATATTTCCGATATCGAAATTACCGGAAATATTAATGTGACCACCCAGCTTATCAAATCTGCTTCCGGATTGGCTCTTGGGCAGATTTATTCTACAGACAAGATCGCTAAAGCTATCCAGAATATTTATAAGCTTGGATTATTCAGCGATATTCAAGTTGATAAGTTTCAGGACGATAAGGGTGTAAAGATCATCATACTGGTTTCTGAATATCCTATCATACAGGATTGGGAAATAACGGGTAACAAAAAGATACGTCTCGATGATATCAAGAAGAAGTTCAGACTTATTCGTGGCGATTATTGGTCTGGTGAAAGACAGCTTGAAATAAAAAATAAAATCCTTGAACTCTATTATTCAAAGGGATATCGGCTTGCAGCGGTCAATTTCAAAGAAGAACCGGCATTGACCAATCGAATCGAGCTCACTATTTTGATAAATGAGGGGTACAAAGTTGTGATCAAGGAAATCAACTTCACTGGCAATGAGCAGGTAACAGACAAAAAACTCCGCAAGATCATAAAGACAAAAAAGAGCGGCTTCTTGCGTTCCGGAGAGTTTGATCAGGAAAAATTTGATGAAGACCTGATACGCATAGTTGGTTACTATAATTCCAAAGGATACATCGATGCTGCTGTCATTGGCTGGGAACCCAAATATGATGAAAATGGGCAGCTATTTATATCAATCGATTTATACGAAGGTAATCAATACCGCATCGGCGATATATCTATTGAAGGAAATACTTTATTCAGCAAAGATATCCTTCTTCACCAGCTTAAGTTTGAAAAAGATGAGATCTTTAACAGGGAAGAATTTGATGAAAAACTGAATGGCATCCGCTCCATGTATTATGAAGAGGGGTATATATATTCGACGGTCTCACCTCAGATCAAGCCAAAGGGTGAAATGGTCAACATCAATATCTTTGTGCAGGAAAACAACCGCGCAAAGGTCAGACAGATCTATATAAACGGCAACAAAAAAACAAAAGAAAAGATCATCCGCAGACAGCTCGCGATTGTTCCGGGTGATTATTTCAGACAGTCTTTGCTAATACAAAGCCAGCGAAATATTTATAATCTTGGATTTTTCGAACCGAATATTGGACTTGATTACCAACCCATTAATGATGAAGGGGATATTGACCTCATATTTGAACTGGAGGATAAAGAATCCGGCACTGCAAATATGGGTGTCAATTATGATGAGAAAGATAAGCTGACAGGATTTCTCGCTTTATCTCATAATAATCTCTTCGGACAAGCATGGGGATTGAGATTATCCTGGGAATTCAGCGGATCAAAACAGGAATATGATATTAGCTTTACCAATCCCTATTTTTATGATACGAATATCCTTGTCGGTGCAGATGTTTATCATCAGAGAAATAATTGGAATGATTATAATTACCGTGTTATTAAATCTGGTGGCGGTTTCCGTGTTGGAACCAGGATTCCATGGGTCAATTATGCGAAGGTTACCACAGGTTATTCCATTACTCAAAAGGAGTATAGTATTCTTGATGAGAATGATGATGTTTCTTCTTCTCTACGGGCTCTTGTTGATAAAGGGAAAATACTTACCAGTACTGCATTTCTTACTCTGGAGCGAGATGACAGAGATAATGTTTTCCGTCCAAGTGAGGGCTCGCTTGTGCGCTCATACACAGAGTTTGCAGGTGGAATTCTTGGCGGAAGAGAAAACTATATTAAGGAAATAATTCAAACAAATTGGTATCTGAAACTTTTCTGGAAATTCTCGCTCGGTATGCGCTTTAGAGTTGGTTACGTGAAAGCATTTGGCGATACTGATGAAGTGCCGCCGGACGAACTTTTCTATCCCGGAGGTACTGGGGCTGATGGTATTCGAGGATATTCCGATAACAGTATTGTGCCTGAGGATAAAGATGGCGGTAATGCAGAATTTATCACGTCAAGTGAAATAACATTCCCCATCTCTGGCGACCAGATCATCGGTGTTATGTTCTTCGATGCGGGTAATTCGTATAATTATCTTTCAGAGATCAATGTACAAAAACTCAAAAAAGGCATTGGAATGGGCGTACGTATCATGTCGCCTATGGGGCTTCTTGGATTTGATTATGCCTATGGCTTGGACAGAAAAGAGAAAAACAAATGGCAGTTCCACTTCCAGTTTGGCTCAACATTTTAAAATTGTAATTTTATGTAATAAGGAGATAAATAAATGAAATTCAAAGTAATTCTAATTGTGATGTTATTAGTTTTGATACCTTTGATGGTATCTGCTGCTGCACAGAAGATCGGCGTGATAGATGTCGATAAAGTATATAATGATTTTGAAGAAAAGAATATTGCAGAACAGCAGTTCTATCAGGAATCAGCACAATGGGAAAAGGATCTTGGTGAAAAAGAATCTGAGATAAACCGTCTTAAAAATGAATATGAAAACCTTCCCCCAATCGTATCAAAAGAACGTCGCTCTCAAAAATTGAAAGAGATCGAACAGAAAGAAACCGATTTCTATAATTTAGCAAATGATTATCGCAACAAAGCCATCGAACGCCAGATGGAACTTCTTGCACCTATCAGTGAGAAGATAGTTAATGCTATTAATGAGGTCGCTGAAGAAAACAATCTGGATATTGTGCTCAATACCATGCAGGGTGAAGTCGTGCTTTACATCAAAAATGAAGATATTGATATCACCGAAGCTGTCATAGAAAAGCTGAATATAAACGCCATTCCTGCTCCTGAAGAAGAAACTGAAGAATGAAGCAATTCGCTTTAGCACTTCCCCTCGAGCAGCTTGCTGCAATTGCAGAAGGGGAGTTGGTCAAAATCCGGGACTGCACATGTAATAGTGTAGCTTCTCTCGAAGAAGCAGATGAAAATACTGTAGTTTTTTTTCGGGACCCAAAATTTGAAAAAGCATTTGCGGAATCTAATGCAGGTGTCTTTCTTATCCCTGAAAAACTGGATTTGAATACAATACCCAAACGAAACTATATTCTCTGTTCAAAACCCTACATTTCCTTTTTGAGGATCGTTGCTTATTTCTTGCAATCAACACAAAAACCAATAAAAGGCAAAGACATTCATCCTACAGCAGTTATTGATGAGTCTGTAATAATTCCTGATAATATAAATATTGCAGCGAATGTTGTGATCGGGAAAAATGTTGTTCTCGGAGAAAATACTGCGATTCATGAAAACGTTGTTATAAAAGATGATGTGGTCATTGGTGAAAGATGCTGTTTGTATCCTGGGGTGACTATTTACAGTGAAGTTAATATCGGAAGTGATGTGAGAATTCACACAGGAAGTGTTATTGGTTCGGATGGTTTTGGTTATATCTGGGATGGAAAGAAGCATCAAAAAATTCCACAGGTCGGCAGAGTTATTATTGAAGATGATGTGGAAATCGGTGCTAATGTTACTATAGATAGAGGCGCTCTTGGTGACACGATCATTCGAAAAGGATCGAAAATTGATAATCTGGTTCAAATCGCTCACAATGTTGAAATAGGGGAGTACACGATCCTTTGCTCACAAGTAGGGATCGCAGGGAGTTCAAAAGTTGGAAGCAACTGTATCTTTGCCGGACAAGTCGGTATAGCAGATCATGTAAAAATCGGGAATAATGTCAAAGTTGGAGCACAATCCGGAGTTCCGAATGATATTCCTGATGATAAGATCGTGTTGGGCTATCCTGCAATGGATATCGGATTACAAAGAAGGATTATTGCTTCTTTAAAAGAATTGCCCGATATGAGAAAATACTTCCATCGGTTGAAGAAGAAGGAAGATAATAATGTACATTCGTGAAAATCAACAAACCATTAAGGATTCGATAAGTTACACCGGTATCGGCTTACACACCGGACAGATCAGTACTGTTACATTTAAGCAGGCACCGGAAAATGCAGGAATAATTTTCCGTCGTACTGATCTGCCAGGTAAACCGGAAATTCCAGCAGATATAAAACATGTGAAAAATCTGGATAGGGGAACGAACATTGGCATCAAAGATGCAACAGTCGCAACTATCGAGCATGTGCTTTCTGCGATCAAGGGTCTGGAAATCGATAATATTGTCGTAGAAATTGACGGGGAGGAAATCCCTGTTGCAGACGGCAGTGCCATCGAGTTTGTGAAAGCATTAAAAAAATGCGGTATAATCGAGCAGGAAGCGGAACGTAAATATCTTGAGATCAAGAAACCACTTTCCTTTTCTGTTCCGGAACATAATGTTGATGTGGTGGTTGTGCCTTCAGAATCGCTGAAAATTACCTTTTTTATTGATTTTGATCATCCAAATCTTAAACCTCAATACACCTCGATGGTCTCTATGAAAGATGAATATGAAAAGGGTTTTGCTTCTGCAAGGACGTTCTGCTTTGTAAATGACATCAAACAACTTCGTGCAGCAGGTTTGATAAAAGGCGGTAGCTTGAACAATGCACTGGTTATCGGTGATGAGAGTCTTTCTGATGAAGACATTCAAGAGCTTCGCGAACTCTTTAATGTAAAAGGAGAGCTAAAACTCAATGAGCAAAAATTACTGAACACAGGACCTTTGAGATATTATAATGAATTTGTACGGCATAAAGTGGTTGACCTTATTGGCGATCTTGCGCTTCTCGGTATTTCTGTAAAAGGTCATATCCTTGCGGCTCGCTCAGGGCATAGAACGAATATCGAGCTGATAAAAAAGATCAAGCAGCAGTATGAGAATGAAATTTTACAAGCTAAATATCAAAAAAATGCAGCGAAGGGTGTCGTCTTTGATAATGAGGCGATCCAACGAATACTTCCACACCGATATCCTTTTTTACTTGTTGATAAGATCATTGAGTTCACTCCAGGCGAGTCAATTGTAGGTATCAAGAATGTTACAGCGAATGAACCTTTTTTTCAAGGACATTTTCCCGGACATCCTGTTATGCCCGGAGTGCTTATTGTAGAAGCAATGGTTCAAACAGGCGGTATTCTTGTACTGAATGAATGCCCAAATCCTCGTGATTATGTTGCGTATTTTCTTTCAATAGACAAGGTGAAATTTCGAAAGCTGGTTGTTCCGGGTGATCGGCTTGAATTTCGAATGAGATTGGTTCGTTCACGAGTCGGGGTGCATGTGATCGAAGGAAAAGCTTATGTTGATGGTAAATTAGTTTGTGAAGGCGAATTAAAAGCTAAATTGGTGAAAAAAAATGGGTCAAATAATTCATCCAACAGCAATAGTTGATCCCAAGGCGCAGATCGGTAATGATGTAGAGATCGGACCTTATTCAATTATTGGACCAAAAGTAATACTCCATGAAGGAGTAAAAGTGTCATCAAATGTTGTGATCGATGGTCGCACAACCATTGGAAAAGGTTGCAGGATTTTTCATTCTGCCGTGATCGGTACCGAGCCACAGGATCTTAAATATGCCGGTGAAGATTCCGCAGTTGAGATCGGCGAGCACACAACAATAAGAGAATTCGCAACCATAAATCGTTCCTCAAATATTAAACAACCGACAAGAGTTGGGAACAATTGTCTTCTTATGATTTACACACATGTAGCACACGACTGTCAGCTTGGTGATAGGGTCATACTAGCAAATAGTGTAAATCTGGCTGGACATGTGATAATAGAAAATAATGTTAGTATTGGCGGTTTAACTCCTGTTCATCAATTCGTTCATATTGGCTGTTTCGCCTTTATTGGCGGGTTTTCACGTGTAAGTCAGGATATCGCTCCCTACACCCGTGGAGCCAGTGTTCCATATAAAACAGTAGGACTCAATTCCGTCGGTTTACAGCGTAATAATTTTTCTGCTGAAACAAGAGCAACATTGAAGAAACTTTACAAGATTTTCTACAATTCAAATCTTAATACAGCACAAGCATTGGAAAAGATAAAGTCTGAAATTGAAATGATCGATGAGGTAAAACACTTTATTAAATTTATAGAAAATTCCGAGCGAGGAATCGCGAAATAATTTTTTTGCATTTTTTCATAAAAAAAAATTGACAGACTTAGTATTGACAGTAACTTATGGCAAGCTTATAGCAAAAAATGGTGCGGAGGCACATATGACAAAACAAGAGTTGATTGAAAAAGTTGCTATGGATGCAGAACTTTCAAAGAAGAAAGCTGGTGACGCTGTTAATTCTGTATTTGAAAGCATCAAATTAGGACTTGAAAAAGGTGACAAGGTCACCATGGTAGGATTTGGAACCTTTAGTGTTGCAAAAAGAGCTGCACGCATGGGTTTAAATCCAGCAACTGGTGAAAAGATTCAAATCCCTGCTACTAAAGTTCCCAAATTTAAAGCGGGTAAAAAACTTAAAGAAGCAGTGAAATAATCACCATTTTATACGAGCAAGGGGCTTGCCTCTTGCTCGTATTATTAAAACAATTTGGGGTTACACATGAAGTTTAATGTACATAGAAATCAAATATTACAAAAAGTCCAATTCATAAACAGTATTGTTCCTGTAAGAAATCCTTTGCAGATCCTCACCAATATTCTTCTTGAAGCAAATGGTGAGAAAGGGAGCATTCGCCTTGCTGCTACAGATCTTGAAGTCTCAGCAGTGACAGAGGTAGAATGCAATGTACTTGAATCTGGGAAAATTGCAATTCCCGCAAAAAATTTTACAGATATTATTCGTGCTCTACCAGATGATGAAATTCATTGTGAGTTGGATAATAAGATGCTCAATATTAAATGCCAGCATAGCGAATTCAGTTTGATATTTGCTGACCCGGAAGATTTCCCGGAAATTCCTGAACGCGAATGGGAAAACAGTTTTACTATGGATGCCGGTCTCTTTTCAAAATTAGTAGAGAAAACTTCCTTTGCAGTATCAGAACATATAGGAAGACCCGCTTTCTCAGGCATTCTATGGGAGCTGGATTCCAAAAAACAAAAAATGGTTGCTACTGATGGAAAACGTTTGGGTAAATTTGAGACTGCACTGAATCTTGATACTGATAAGATAGACATCATAATGCCAATCAAAGGCGTGAATCTAGTGCGAAGAATTATTCATGCGGACCAACCAATGATTAAAATACTTCCCGAAGAAAGCGCTATCAGTTTTGAATATGATTCCTATAAGATATATTCACGATTGATAGAAGCGAATTATCCTGACTACGAAGCGGTCATACCCTATGATAATTCTAAAATAATAGAGATTGAGGTAGAACCCCTGATAAAAGCCATTCAGCGAGTTTCCCTCCTCGCATCTGAAGATAATTTTAAAGTTGTTTTTAATTTTACAAAGAATCAACTGAAAATTCACTCTGAAGATATCGACAAGGGCTCGGCTGAAGAAATTCTGGAAATTGAAGGTGAATTCGATAAATTCCAGATTGGCTTCAACTATAAATATCTAATAGAAATACTTCAACTGGTGGATACTAATATCGTTCAGATGAAATTAGAAAATTCTCTCGATCCCTGTATTTTATATAATATTGAATATCCCGAGGATCAGAAAAATCTATTCCTGCTAATGCCACTGCGTTTGGCGGATGAATAATTAAAATAGTAATATTAAGTTTTAAAGCATCTGTATTCTTGCAGATGCTTTTTTTATTGTAGCTCGATTATCCTCTTTGCCATGCGCTTTGTTCTGATCTCAAATTTTCTGAATAATGGGAAATTTTTTGTGTATTTTTCAAGAGGGACATTCACGCGCAGTCGAACCGAATCATTATTGTAACGCTTACTAATTATTTCTGCATTATCAAAAAGAAAGGATATAAATTTTTGCTCTTCATTCGGAATTTTAAGTGTGATTTCCTTCTTGCTACCAGCTAACACTTTCGAGATTGCTTGCTCGATCTCATCAAAATTTTCACCTGTTCGTGCTGAAACAAATAGTGAATCCGGGTAGTCAATCCTGAGTTTCTTCTTCATAAATAGATACTGATTTTGTGGTAAAAGGTCGATTTTATTGAAGATCAATATCATATCTTTGTGATCAGCGCGAATATTTTTCAGGGTTTGAAGAACTGTATCCATATATTCGTGCAATTTGGGATGCGAAATGTCAACCACGTGTAGTAGCAGATCTGCATATACTACTTCCTGCAAAGTTGCATGGAAGGAAGCGATCAGATATGGTGGGATTTTTCTTATAAAACCGATCGTATCAGAAATAACAATACGTTCTTTGGTTTCGAGAGTTTTTGCTCTGGTTGTGGTTTCCAGTGTTGCAAAAAGCTGGTCTGCTGTGTAAAGATGAGATGAGGTCAGCCGGTTCAGCACTGTGCTTTTTCCTGCATTTGTATAACCTACCAGACTTGCTGAAAAGAGTTCTTTCCTGCCTTTTCTTTTCGTCTCATTTATCTGCTCAATGCCTACAAGCTTTGATTTTAAATGAGTGATCCTGTCATCAATACGCCGCCGATCTACCTCTAATTGCTTTTCACCCGGACCACGGAATCCAATTCCACCCTCGATCCTCGAGAGGTGTGTCCATTGTCCTTTTAAGCGTGAAAGATTATACTGCAACTGCGCAAGCTCAACCTGCAATTTGCTCTGTTTTGTCTGTGCATGTTGAGCAAAAATATCGAGTATTAGTTGTGATCGATCAATGATCCGCTTCTTGGTAATTTTTGACAGATTCCTATCTTGTGACGGGGTGAGATTGTCATCAAAAATAATGATGTTTGCATCTTCACGCTGTGCGAGCTTACCTAACTCCTTTGCTTTTCCGGAACCAATAAAATAAGCGGGATGGGGCTTTGGACGTATCTGAGTTTCCAAAGCCGAGACAACAACATTCGCAGTCCGTGCAAGATGTGCGAGTTCATGAAGGGATTCTTCAACATCGTAGGACGACCTGTCCTTAGTTTGTAAACCAACCAGTATTGCTTTATCAGTTTTTTGTTCTGTCGTATAAATTGAGAACCTCAGTTATGCTTCATTAGCGGATCAGAACAATTTTTTTGCATACCTTTTCTGAATTTTCGATCTCCGCTTTCAATAGATAGATTCCCGATGGAACTGCATTTCCATGAACATCTGTACCATCCCAGAAAACTGAGACTTGGTGATCAGGTGAGGGGGAGACGGGGAGAAATTCTCGCACAAGCTGTCCCTCTATATTGTATATACTAATTCTCGACAATTCGTGATAATTTGCCTGCCACGGCGTATCCGCCAGCTGGCGGAGATGACGGGTGGTTTCAAAACTGATCGTTGTTGTTGTATTGAAAGGATTGGGAAAGTTCATGACATGGTAACCATGCTTTTGGGCAATTTCAGGAAGCTCTTCGATTGCAGCAAGGTCCATTTCAAGAAGTACACAAAGTTCAATGGGATCGATCTCGCCTTGATTTGCTGTACCATCATACACAAACCTTCCGTGAGATATATAGTGTAAGCCCATAAAGGGAAAGGACATTGAAGTACCTTGAAGAGGATTGTGAATGGTTGCAGTACCCATATTTTGAGTTCTTCCGCAAATAGTACAATCTTCAACTCCCCAGACGAGTTGAGCTTCAATATAAATGGAATCAATTGGAGGAGTAGTACCAGAAGGAATAACAGGCAGTATTGAGATATTTTCTATAAGTGCTTGAGCGATCTCGTGTCCGTCATTGATGCCGATATTATGCGTGTAAGGGTTATCAATTTCCATGTCAAAGTATAGCTCAGCAGTGTTATTCAATCCATCATTATCGGGATCATTAGGTGTAGCAAGTGCATGATGTAGAGTATCAAGTGGTGCAATGGTTTTATTGAGAAGTGGAATATCAATGCGGGTAGTGTCATCTCCAATAATATAGGAAAACGAACCATGTTCCATAAAATGAAGAGCCATATAGGGGATATCTATTTCGAGTTCATGCATAGGATTATGCACTGATACATAACCCATATTATGTGCTTCTCCACAGATCGGGCAGTTATGAAATCCATAAGCGGGATGTTCGATCACGTAACAGAAATTTGTTGAAACTCCTCTTGGCAAGCTGTCGATAATAGCTTTATTATTTTGGGCAATAGTATGTGTTTCTCCACTTGGGAATACGCCGGTTATCAATTCTTCGCTGTTTGTGAGATAGTCATTGTCATCATCACCAGGTACAGGAACCCAGTGTAAATCAGCATGAAGTTGAGAAAGAGTGCCAAGAGAAAATGTAAGCGCTGCAGCATAAGGAAGTGCTTTCTTGAAAACTTTTGCAAATGGGGATTGTACATTTGTAGAATATTCAGATCTAAAAAGCTCATGACATTCATTAAATATTGATTCATACAAAGGAAATAAGGAGGAAGATATCCTGCAATCCGGACAGATCCAGTGGAAGAGCAGCTTTTGTTCTTTATCTATATACTTATTGTGTGTGTATCCATTTTGAATAAAATTTTTAACGCAGCATGAAGGATAGCCAAAAAGAAATCCTTCCACCTTTCGTTGTGCGTGTGTGATCATAAGCGGTTTATGATCGAAATGACGGGTATAAGCTGCGAGATATCTCGAGCTTTTACTGAAAATGACCTCTTCGATCTTTTCTCCATTTTCGCAATATCTGGTAACAGGTTCTACAGCAAGATCAAACTTTTTAAGTAAATGCTTCTCTTTGTAGCCAATTGGTTTTTCCCAGCGGCTTAGCGGCTTTACTTTATGAGAAGTGAGCAAAGCAAGATAGAGAAGCTGAAAGTGCCGGTCATGTAAAAAGCTATCTTTTTTCATGTTACCTCCTGATAATTCGGAGGGTAATAAAAATTTTTGATTGTTTCCATACAATCAAAACATCCTATTTAAGAATAAAACAAACTACATTATCGTAGGATAATGATCTTACTTAAATTTGAGATTTCTTGTTCCTGAACAACTGCCGAGAAGTAGATTCCGGTGGGAAGTGGAATATTCTGATCACCAAAACCATTCCAGTAAATCTCAGTATATTTGTCAACAGGTTTTTCAACCAAAATGGTTTTGACGTGCTGTCCTTTAGAATTATATATGTGAATTTGTGTGTTGGCTGTGTGATCTGTGCAAGGAAATGAAATGCACATAGTTCCGTGAATATCGGGATTGAATGGATTAGGGTACACAGTTTGAATGAGATTTTCATGGATTTCAGGTTCATCAGCAGAGACATTATCAAATGTTATGGTCATAGAAGCAGAGGTCTCGTTCATGGAGCAGTCGCGTGCTATAACTTCAAGAATATATTGCCCGTCGGGAAATTGGCTCGTATTAAGATTTTCATATTCATCATAAATAGTGATCACGGAATCCCCGTCGGAATTTGTTATTATATGATAATAATCGCGGGTGTTGTAATCGCCGATCGAATAGCATGTTCCGTCGCGAGAGTACAATGTGTAAAGCACCATCTCATCGAATGTGCCGGAAATATAGGTGTCCAAAGGCATGTCGTAGGCAAAGGAGAAACGCTCGTAAATAGTTGAATCGGGGTTGCTTGCAGGATGGAGCTTGAACCTGAGATCCCAGACATCGATCTTCCATGTGGAATTTGCAATGTCATGGCATTTTGCAATGATGTCGATTTCACCCATAAGATTGGTTGGATCGAGATATATCCCGCCTTCAGTACGGAAGGCAAAGAGATTAGAGCCATAAGCATTTTCAAAGATTGGAGCTGTAGTATCTGTAATATTACCTACATCGACAAGCGGATTGTCTGTGGTCCACCAGTTGCCGTTCCATGTTGAACCCGAGCAGGTAATTCGTCCAAAATGAATATGCGTGAAATCATAGTAGCCCCAGGGATAAAGAGTTCCAAGCAAATCACCTGCCTGTACTGAATCCTCGACAGTATAGGGGATTGAGTTCTGATTGAGATGAGCATAAAGATAACCTTCAGATTCTGCTGAAGTATTTTCGTTGGAAATGCCAATTCGCCAGTAAGCAGAGCCACCTGTTGTCAGCACGGCTTTTATGTAACCTGGTTTCACTGCATAGACATTCTGATAATCATCACCGAGAAAATCTACACCAGGATGTAAATAGGGAGTGTAGCCATATTGCTGAATTTCTGCGTAGCTGTTACCGATCGGAAAAGGATTACCAATAGTGCCGTAATCCAGCGGAGCAACAATAGTATCGTGGCTTTTTATCGTGGAAAGAGCAAGTATTTTCTCATCTATCTTTGATATGGATTCTTTATCTGTGTAATGATAAAGCTCAAAAGTAAAAGAATTATTACAATTTTTTCTTTCAACAAAATATAGTTCTGAATTAATAACTTTTACTTCAAATATTGTATCTTTAGAAGTATAAAGAGGATTGAGCTTTCTGTCAATTAGCAGATTTATTGAATTTTTTGTACAGATCACGGGCTTCTGGTTCAGGAAAAGAATTTGATGTGGATATTCATTTAAGGGAGTTGAAAATGATCTGTAGTTTATCATTTTTTGTTCAGCATTGTAATATACCGGCTGTCCAAGATCATCAACTGCAAAAATTATTGAACCCGAATAATTTTTGATTTCTGAAGCATCATCTTTAAGCACAACAATTCCTTTTCCATCAAAAAATGCTATAAATTTTCCGTTCTCAGAGAGGGATATATTTACAATTTTCTGATAGGTTTCTTCATAGAGAAGTTTTCCGTCATTTTTATATAGTCGTAGTATTGAATGCACATTATCTTCAAGTGTGATAAGTGTGAGATATCCTGATTCAGTGTGGAAAAACGAGTTTCCTTCAAATACATGATCATCGCATCTAACGGTGAATATCCCATTCTCAATGCTATATTTGACATCTTCTTTTTGCATATCATTTGTGATGTGCCCATACTGATTTAGCCCGATTGCTAAGCAGTTCGATGCAATAAGCAAGATTAGTGCCATTGAGATTAGAATCATTTTTTTCATTGTGTCGATCTCCGATCAAAATTTATGTTTGATATTAAGGAATACCAATTTAGAGTATGTCAAGAGAAAAGTATATACAAAATTTGACGGAACATAACGACCCTTGTATCCGTGAACATATACCACTCATTATACAGAAAAATGAGAATAAGCAGGTATAGAAAAAGTGAGTATAAAAAAGTTAAAAGAAATTGAACGCAGATCCACACAGATTGGGCAGATTTTCGCAGATAAAGAAAATTTTATCCACCCAACTTCATTTCATTACGCCGTGGTAGGCGGATTAATACGAATTTTCATAAAAAGAAAATCAATGTGAAAAACTAAATTGTTATTTATTTTCTGTATCAGTTCTTATCTGCTTCATCAGCGTTAATCTGTGTACTATTCTTTCTTTTTTCGTGTTTTTCGCCTGCATCGGCGTAGCGAAGCGAAGACGTGTGGTTAAATATCTTTTAGAGTGTTCTCTGTGGTAAGAAATATATTATATGAAGTATTAAGGGGTAAAAGTGAAAAATAGAAATGAGATAAAAGAGATTCTGAAAAAGGAAGCACAGGCAGTTGAAGCAATTGCCGAAAAGCTCGATGAAAATATCGACAGAGCACTCGAACTTATCCTGAACTGCAAAGGCAAAATTGTAATTACGGGTATGGGTAAAACCGGTATTATCGGCAGAAAAATATCTGCAACTTTTGCCAGCACAGGCACACCCTCGATATTCCTTCATCCCGCAGAAGCCATTCACGGCGATCTCGGTATGGTGGATGACAGCGATATAGTAATGATGATCTCGAATAGTGGACAGACTTCTGAATTGATAGAAATTTTTCCATATTTTAAAAGAAAGAACATTCCCGTTATATGTTTGACCGGTAATCCCAATTCCTCACTTAGCAGAATGAGCGATGTGGTAATAGACATCGGTGTTCCAAAGGAGTTAGAACCACTCGGGCTCGTGCCGATGGCAAGCACAACCACTGCACTGGCAATGGGAAATGCGCTTGCAACCATTGTATTGCAGGAAAAGAAGTTCTGTCATGATGATTTTGCTCTCCTTCATCCCGGAGGAACAATTGGCAAGTGCCTGCTTCTGGCAGTTAGCGATGTTATGCATCAAGGTGAAGAAAATCCAATTATCTCAGAAAATGCTACATTCAAAGAAGCGATCCTGGAGATGACCTCAAAGGGATTGGGTTGTGTGAGCATCATTAATGAACAGGGCATGCTGACTGGAATAATAACTGACGGCGACTTGCGAAGAATATTTCAAAACTCTGAGAGTCCTTTTCATGAAAAAGTACACATGCTCATGACAAAAGACCCAAAGGCGATCAAACCGGATACCTCAGGTATCGAAGCACTCGAAGTAATGGAAACATATTCAATCACAATGATACCAATTATAGATGAAGACCATAAACCGATAGCAATGTTGCATATGCATGACCTTATTCGAGCAGGGATAGTACCGGAGAATTAGAAAAGCGGAGGATACATGATTGTAAATTTGAAAGGAAGAAGTTTATTAACATTGAAGGATTTTTCCAAAAGGGAGATCCTTTATCTTATTGAGGCAGCTCTTGAACTCAAAGAGCATAAAGCACACGGTACATTGCAAAAGAAACTCGAGGGCAAGAATATTGCACTGCTTTTTGAGAAAAGTTCGACTCGAACCCGTTGTGCTTTTGTTACCGCTGCTGTGAACGAGGGAGCTCATACCGAGTATCTTGGAAAAAACGATATCCAGCTTGGCGGAAAGGAATCAGTTGAGGATACTGCACGTGTGCTCGGAAGAATGTTCGATGCCATCGAGTTCCGCGGCTTCAAGCAGAAAACTGTCGAGCTTCTCGCTGAATATTCCGGTGTTCCTGTGTGGAACGGATTGACAGACCTTTATCATCCTACTCAGATATTAGCAGATTTCATGACCGTGAAAGAAGAACTCGGTACACTTGGAAACGTGAAATTCGCTTACGTTGGCGATGGACGAAATAATGTGGCGAACTCTCTTATGATAGGCGCTGCGAAGATCGGAATTGATTTTCGCGTGGTATCGCCTTTGTCTCTTTTTCCTGACAAGAATCTTGTGGAAGAATGTGAGGTGTATGCAAAAGAAAGCGGAGCTCGTATTACTGTGACAGATTCCATTGAAGAAGGTATAAAGGATTGCGATGTGATCTATACGGATATTTGGGCTTCTATGGGTGAAGAGGACAAGATACCCGAGCGTATCAGTTTATTGAAACCTTATAAAATTACAATGAACATGCTTAAGAAAACAGGTAAAGAGGATGTGATATTTCTACATTGTCTTCCATCATTCCACAATTTGCAAACAGGAACTGCACAGAAATATCCTGATATCTGCGAAGTTGAGGACGAGGTTTTTGAGGGCAGATTTTCAAGAGTTTTTGATCAGGCAGAGAACCGCTTGTGGACAATTGAAGCTGTTATGGTGGCTACGCTTATATAATTTCACGCAGAGAGCGCAAAGGCAAACCGAACGCAGAGGACGCCAAGGAAATATTTTTCACCACAGAGAACACCCGTCTTCATTACATTTCAGTCTCCATTTCAT
>JACNJG010000035.1 GCA_014382685.1 Candidatus Cloacimonadota bacterium | reverse complement strand
AACTTGATTATGATGGCTTTATCTTCCCCAATTTCTCGCTTCCCGAAGGATACTCGGACGATTATGAATTTTTGAAAAAACTGGTGTATGAGGGAGTTGAGAAAAAATATGATGAGTTCACCAACGAAATAAAAAACCGCATTGAACATGAGCTTGCAGTAATAAAAGAAATGGGTTTTGTCAGTTATTTTCTGATCGTGTGGGACATCATCAAATCAGCGAGAGAAATGGGAGTCATGGTAGGACCAGGACGAGGTTCCTGTGCTGGAAGTATCGTGGCATATCTTATTGATATCACAAGGGTCGATCCCATCAGATACAATCTTTTCTTTGAGCGTTTCCTCAATCCAGCCCGAGTCAGCATGCCGGATATCGATACTGATTTTTCTAATGAAACCCGTCCAAAAGTGCTCGATTATATTGTGAAGAAATATGGTCGCGTGAACGTTAGCCAGATCGGCACTCTGGGAAGTCTTGGTGCAAAAATGGTTATTCGCGATGTCGGCAGAGCTATGAGCATTCCTCTTTATGAAGTTGATGCAATTGCAAAGCTTATTCCCGTAGGACCGGACGTATATCTTGAAAGCGCCTATGATCAGAATGAAAAATTACGTGAGCTGGTCAACTCAAAAGATGAATATAAAGAGCTTTGGGAATATTCCAAAACTCTCGAAGGTTTACCGAGACATATAGGAGTGCATGCTGCAGGTGTGGTGATCGCACCGGATAATCTCACCAATCATATTCCCCTTGCAATAAGCCCAAAAGATAAGACTATCATAACCCAGTATGATGGGAAATGTCTCGAAAAACTGGGTTTACTGAAAATTGATTGTCTGGGATTAAAGAACCTTACAATCATAGAAAAAGCCCTGCAGCTCATCAAAAAACATCATGGTATAGAACTCGAAATAGATGAAATCAACCTGCATGATACCGAAACCTACAAACTCTTTCATACAGCAGAAACTGATGGCGTATTCCAATTTGAAAGCTCGGGAATGAGAGGAATTCTCAAACGTATCAAGCCGAATTCCATCGAAGACCTTGCTATCTGCAATGCGCTGTACCGTCCCGGCACTCTGGATAGCGGCATGCATGAAGTCTATATCCGCAGAAAAAATAATGAGGAAGAGGTCGATTATCTGGATCCAATGCTCGAGGACATTCTGCGTACGACTTATGGTGTGATCGTCTTCCAGGAGCAGGTAATTCAAATCGCACATACATTAGCCGGATTTTCTCTGAGCGAAGCCGATATTCTAAGAAAAGCGATGGGCAAAAAAGACAAATCGCTCATGGATAAATACCGCCCTCTTTTCATCGAAGGTGCAGTAAAAAACGGCATATCCAGAGAAAAAGCCATCGGGATATTCGAGCGTATCGAAACCTTTGGCAGGTACGGTTTCAATAAATCTCACAGTGTTGCCTATAGTATTATTTCGTACCAAACCGCTTATTTGAAAACCCATTATACCGCAGAATTTATGGCAGCTTTAATGACCGTAGAAAAGGATACTGCAAAGATCGCTCGTCTTATCGAAGTATGTCATAAAATGAACATAGAAGTGCTTCATCCGAATGTGAACTTTAGTGACTACAATTTCACAGTAAAAGACGGTAAGATAATATTTGGTTTGAAAGCGATCAAAAGTCTTGGAGAAAATGCAATCAGGGCGATCGTAGAAACACGAAAAAAACATCCACCCTTTAAGAATATTTTCGAATTATGCGAAGAAGTCGATGCAAATCAGCTTAATAAAACTGCACTGGAAAGTCTTATTGGTGCAGGTGCCCTTGATGACTTCGATGGCAATAGAGCTCAGCTATACACTGTAGTGGAAATTGCGCTGGAATTCGGTTCACAGAAACTGCGTGAACGCCAAAAAGGACAATCTTCACTTTTTGCATCCATGCAGGTAAATGATCATGATCTATATCCTCTGCTTCCAGACAAAAAAGAATGGGATTTCGGCAGGCGCCTCGATCTCGAAAAAGATTTATTAGGTTTCTACATTTCAGGACATCCTCTCACATCCTATGAAAAAGATATTCAAACCCTTACTAATCTTAACACCAAACAATACAAGAAACTCGTAAAAAGAGGCAAACGCGACACCTTGCGCAATCAAGAGATAAGAATGATCGGCATTGTAGCCGGAATAAAATTGATCAAAGATAAGAAAAAACGCACAATGGCTTTTGTCTCTTGCGAAGATTTGCATGACAAATTCGAAGTTGTTCTTTTCTCTAATGAATATACAAAATTCGGTGATCTCATAAATGAGAAAGATATTATTTATGTCATCGGAAAACTCTCTTCAAAAGTAAGAGAAAATCAGGAACGACTCTCTATTGTTGCAGATCAGATCATTCACGAAGAAAATTGGCAAAAAGATATTTCCGGCAATATCTCCTTTGAAATAGATGAAACTCAATACTCGGAAAAGGATTTGAAGCATTTCGTGGAAGAACAGATACTCACTCATCCTGGAAATTTCAGAGTTGTGTTCAATGTTCGCACAAAACTTTTCGGCACTCTCAGGATAGAATCGCAACGTTATAAAATATATCCGCATAAAAATCTTTACAGATATTTGCAGAATAATGGACACTTTATAGAAAATATGAAGGTGGACTTCAATGAAAAATAAATTGTTATTAACCTTTATCCTTGTATTCATTCCAATTTTTCTCATTGCAGAACTGAATGTGTTTTTCGACTGCAACTGCTTTCCTGCTGAAAATGAGAATACAACTTTCGAGATAACCTACAAGGTCTTCGATTCCAATCTTGATTTCACTGCACAGGATAATATCCTCATTACTCAACTGCTGGTAAATTTCGACATCTATAATGCTGATGGACAGGAGCTGTATCATAAAGATTTTATCAGACAGATCAAAGTTGACCTGGACAAAACCTCTATTTACCATGATGAGTTTTTTATTGATAAGGTAAAAGCAACTGTTACCCCCGGCTTATACAAGTTCACGATCGATATTCAGGACAGGGTTAACAAAGAAAGCTTAACCTGGGAAAAAACATTTCATACCCTCGAATTTTCTCATATGAATTTGAGTGATATAGAGATAAGCTCTTTTCATCAGAGCGACTCTACAACACGATTCCAAGATTTCAAACGGGATAATGTCCTGTTCCTTGTAAACCCGAATCATCTTTTTGATCCTATTAAGGATGAGGGCTTCACGTATTATTTTGAAGTATTTCAAAATGTGACAACTGAAGAAAAGCCGTTAGAAGGCAAATGGATTTTAACCGTTCAAAATAAAGACCAAAACTCTGTGTATGATGAAGAAAAAGAGTTTTCATCTACCAATTCGACAAAACCATTCTGGGAATGGATACCCATCTCCCAATGGGATACCGGAACTTATACTTTATCGCTGAAACTCTACTCAAATGATAATTCTGATGAACCGGTTGCATCGCGAGAAGAACTAATTTTTATTCAAGATACCCGGGAAAGCATTTCAAAAGCTGAAATTGATAAGGAATATCGTTACGCCAAATATTTTCTGACGAACTATGAAGAACGGGTTTTTAAGAATCTGGACGATGAAGGACGTGTTGAATTTCTCAAGCGTTTTTGGGAGAAGAATGACCCAAATCCAAAAACAGAACAGAATGAATACAAAGAAGAAATCACTCGTCGCGTGAACTATGCGAATAGAAAATTTTCTCATTATGGCGATGGTTGGAAATCCGATAGAGGTAGAATTTACATACGTCGGGGAAAGCCCGAAGAAGTTATTGACAAAAGCTACGAATATCATGCAAAACCCTACATCATCTGGAAATATTATCTTGGCGGAAAACGTATCTATATATTTGTGGATTTCACCAAATTGGGAAATTATAAACTGGTTTATGTCGAAAATGACGAATTTGAGTTCGGCGATCCGAACTGGCAGGATTATTTAGGACCATATTTTGATGAAAACGAACTGCAATAGTAATTCTTAGTAATCTTCTCCAAGGAATGCATTTTCAATGTGGCATAAAGAATAATCTTTTGAAATTTTGTCATAATCAAGTGTAATAATGTCAAATCTAACTGGTATTTCGACATCTTTTTTTGCGATATAATGGTAGGCAGTTTTAATGATCTTTTGCCTTTTGCTTTCCGTGACAGCGTCCAATGGCTCTCCAAAGGAGTGCGATCTTCGTGCCTTGACTTCCACGAAGATGAGCTCTCCATCCCGATTACAGATAATATCGATCTCACCATATGGTGAGTGATAATTGCGTTCTATAACGGTATAGCCATTACTCGTAAGGAACTGAACTGCTGTGTCTTCGCCAAAAATTGCTAATTCCTTATTATTCATGGCTCAAAATTGTAAAAAAATTATTTTATGTAAATAAATTATGAAAAATTATATCGAAGTTGCTCTACCTATTAATATTCAGGAAACCTTTACTTATTCCTATCCGAAGAACGTTTCACCTCAAATCGGGCAGCGCGTGATTGTGGATTTCAATTACCGAATTCAGACAGGGATCATTATTGGACTGTTAGAGAAACCTGCTTATGATGAAGCCAAGATAAAGGAAATCCACGAAATTATCGACGAGAAACCTCTCATCAATAAAGAGCTTTTCACCTTTGCACAGTGGATTTCAAAGTATTACCACTGCCCTATCGGACTTGTCTTCAAGGCAATGCTGCCTGCAGGTATAAATGTAAATACAATTCAAAAAATTATACTGAGGAATCCTAAATCTGAAAACATAAACTTCCTGAAAATTATCAAATATATAGAGAAAAATGGTGATGCCTGCACCATAGAAGATTTGAAAAAATCAAAAATTTCTCCTCTGTATAAAAATCTCCTCGAAATGGAGGAGCTGGGACTGATCGAGATCGAGCGTCAATATAAGAGAAAAATTCAGAAAAAAGTTGTGAACTGCATTAAGCTTATTTCAGACTCATCTGATGAGTCTCTCAGTCCCAAGCAGCAGGAACTTTGGAATTATCTACAAAACCACCCCGAACCGATCTTCATGGCAGACATTTCAAAAAAATTTTCTTACAGCATCATTAATAAATTAAAAAAGACAAATCTAATTGAGATATATAAGAAAGAAATTCATCCGGATATTTTTTCAAATATTGTGCAGCGCAAACCTGTTACTTTCGAGCTTACAGAAGAGCAAACTGAAGTTTTGGAAAAATTAGAAGCCCAGATAGATGAACAGAATTTTCACACCTTTCTTCTCTATGGAGTAACTTCGAGCGGAAAAACCGAAGTCTATATTCGTGCGATGAAAAAAGCACTTTCTTATGGGAAAACAGCGATACTTCTCATTCCGGAAATCTCCTTAACTCCGCAGACCGTTGAGAGATTCTATTCCCACTTTGGGGACATCATTGCAGTACTGCACAGCAAGCTCAGTGACAGGGAACGCTTGCATTACTGGAACCTTCTGAAAAAAGGTGAAAGAAAGATAGCTATCGGTCCAAGAAGTGCGCTCTTTGCTCCGCTTGAGAATATTGGGCTTATTATTGTTGATGAAGAGCACGAAAACACATACAAACAGCATGAGCGACCACCTCTTTATAATGCGCGTGATATGGCAGTTCTTAGGGGAAAAATGAATAATGCTGTCGTTCTTCTGGGAACCGCAACTCCTTATCTTGAGTCATATTACAATACTCAAAATAAAAAATATTCTCTTCTTACCATGAGTAAAAGGGTGAAGAATCAGATACTTCCTAATCTAACAATAGTCGATATGCGGCAGGAGGAAGATCACACAGAGATTTTTTCTAAGATTCTTAAAGACAAGATCGAAGATCGGCTCAATAAAAAGGAGCAGATACTTCTCTTTCAAAATCGCAGAGGATATGCTTCTTATGTGCAGTGCGTAAAATGCGGTCATGTGCTGCAATGCAAGGATTGTAACATCAGCATGACCTATCATTCCAGAAATAACAAGATCAAATGTCATTACTGCGGATATGAACGCTCCATGCCGCGCACTTGCCCTGAATGCGGAGGATATATCTTTAATTTTGGCTCACCAGGTACTGAGAAGATCGAACAGAACCTGCAGTTCCTTTTCCCGACTGCAAGAATTGCTCGAATGGATACAGATACTACAAAGAAAAAGAACAGCTTTCAAAATATATTTGATCAGGTTCATAATGGCTACATCGATATTCTGCTCGGCACACAAATGATCATCAAAGGACTTGATTTTCCGAACATAACTTTAGTTGGCATCGTTTCTGCAGATGTAAATCTCAACCTTCCTGATTTCAGAGCATCGGAGCGAAATTTTCAGCATATCATTCAAGTGGCAGGGCGAGCAGGGCGCAGTGAAAAAGAAGGCGAGGTGATCGTTCAAACCTTTAATCCCAAACACTACAGCATTCAATATGCCCGGAAACAGAACTTTATGGGTTTCTACGAATACGAACTTCACCTCAGGCAGGAGCTTCACTATCCTCCATCTACCAAACTTGCCCGCATACTGTTTATGCTAAATAATGAAGAGCGGCTTCGCTCATATATGGATGTAGTGAAGAGAAAGATCGCCAGATATCCCCAAAAAGATAAATTTATTATTCTCAGCCCGACACCTGCACCTATAAGCAAAATCAGAAAACAGTATCGTTATCATATATTGATAAAAGCTGAACATCAACAAGATATTAACCGCTTTTTTGAATGGTTACAAAGTAATGTGACAATTCCAAACTATATAAAAATGCAGATTGATATCGACCCCATTTCTCTTTTATAAAGGAAGTCAAATGCCAATTGATGCTGGAAAATTTGACAAGAAATTACAACTTATACACATTTCAATAAGTTCCTAATCTTAGGAGGATAGTTGATTATAGATAAATATTTTGAAAACAGAAGAGAGCTTATCAATAAATCTCTTGCGAAATATCTCGATTCTGATAACACAAAACCGGAGATAATTCATCGTGCGATGAGATATTCTGTGTTGGCTGGAGGAAAACGTTTACGTCCTACATTGATGCTTGCGACCTATGAGATGCTTATGAACAGGCGTGATAAAAGGACTATACAGCAGGCTCTTCCAGTCGCCTGTGCGATTGAAATGCTTCATACTGCTTCGCTTGTCCATGATGATCTGCCTTTTATTGATAACGCTGATGAACGACGTGGAAAGCCAAGCTGTCATAAAAAATTCGGGAATGCAATTGCTGTACTCACCGGCGATGCGCTCATGACAAAGGGATTCGAGACAGTTCTCAAGCTTCGCAACAGCAAAAAAGCGATCCAATGCCTTGAAGAACTCGTCGAAGCTGTATCCACAAGAGGCATGATCGGCGGACAGGTGGTTGATATTACTTCTTCGCAGAGAAGAGTCAAACTGCATATCTTGAGAGATATTCACCTCAAAAAAACAGGTGCCCTTCTACGTGCAGCAGAGCGTTGCGCTTGTATTTTAGCAAATGCCACAGAGCAGATCACCAATGCGTTAAGTGACTTCGCACTGAATATCGGACTTGCGTATCAGGTTATCGATGATATTCTCGATGAAGTTGGAGCAGACGATCTGCTGGAAAAGGAATCAGGTGAAGATCAGCGCAATGAAAAAGTCACCTATCCTACGCTTCTTGGTATTGAAGAATCAAAGCGACAAGCTCTAAAACTCATCCAAGATGCACAGAATATCATAAAATATATTCCCAATAATCAAGTTCTCCTGGAAATTGTAGAACGCATTCATGATAGAATTCCCTAGTGATACAAAGCATTTGGGCATATATTCGTATCCTCAGACCGCTGAATTTTCTGTTTGTTTTGATCGCAGTCCTTTTCGGCGCCTACTACAAAGTGACAGCATATCCGATTTTTTATCCCCTTCTTGCAGGCATTGCAGCAGCACTTATCTCAGGAGGAGGTTATGTGATCAATGATTACTACGATTATTCAATCGATATGATCAATCGGAAAGAAAGAATTTTACCCTCAGGTATGATTTCTCCCACAAGGGCAAAATATTATGCGATCTGCCTTTTTATTACTGGAATAATTATTAGTATCTTTTTACGAAATCTGTGGATGATCGCGATCGCTGCTTTCAATTCATTCCTGCTATATGTTTATGCCATGAAAAGTAAAAGAATACATTTCTGGGGAAATCTGCTTGTCGCCTTCGTGACCGCCTCCACCTTTGTGTTTGGAAGCTTTATTACACACAATCTCAGAAACGCATTCTTTGCAGCACTCTGTGCATTTTTCTATACTCTGATAAGAGAGCTCGTTAAGGATATCGAAGATAAAAATGGCGACAGTTCTGCGGGTGCAAAAACTCTTCCGCTTTTGTGGGGTGACAAAAAAACACTTCTGCTCTCACTGCTTTTCTGGATAGGATTCGCAGCAACAATTATTTGGGGATATCCGGAATTTTATTCTTCAACATTCTTCATATTATTATTGATTGTAATCGTATTTTTGCTTCTAATTGATCTGATAGTTCTTGTAGTTAAACCAATCGCAAAAACAGCAAAATATTCGGAAAGTTTCATGAAAGTACACATGCTAATATTTTTAGTTATTTTATGGGTGGCACAATGAAAGACAACATGTTACAATTTTTATATTCACTTAAGAGTGAAAAAAAAGCCGGCTTCTTCTGTCTTATTGATCCTGATAAGCAAGAGCCAGTAGAATCTGCAAAGCTTGCTGAAAAATGCCAGATCAATGGTGTTGACGTGATTTTGGTTGGCGGCAGCTTGATGATCAAAGATAATTTTGATGAAACTGTAAGGGTCATCAAAGAAAAGGTATCCGTTCCTGTACTTGTGTTTCCCGGAATCTTCAACTTTGTCTCTCCCTATGCTGATGCGATCCTTTTCCTCAGTATGATGAGCAGCAGAAATCCACAATTGCTTATCGGAGAGCAGGTTCGGACAGCACCTCTCATAAAAAAATACGCGGTCGAGGCAATTCCCACAGGTTACTTTCTGATAGAATCCGGTTCACTAACTTCAGTACAGTTTATGAGCAACAGCTTGCCAATACCAAGAACCAAATACGACATCGCAGCTTCACATGCACTTGCAGCTCAATATCTTGGCATGAAGATTATCTTCTTTGATGCTGGAAGCGGAGCAAAACAGTCAGTCCCAACAGAAATGATCATGAAAGTTAAAGAAAATATTTCCATTCCAATGATAATCGGCGGTGGTATAAGAACTCCTGAGGAAGCCCGAGAAAAAGTATCTGCAGGCGCAGATTTTATAGTGATTGGCACTGCCATTGAAAAGAACAATCAGACCGATCTAATAAAAGAATTTGCAGACGCAATTCATTTATAGCTGATATGATAGATATTCATACTCACGTACTTCCGGGAATCGATGACGGAGCACAGGATATGTCTGAGAGCTTTGAAATATTACAAGCACTTGTCAATCAGGGAGTAACTGAACTTGTCGCTACGCCGCATATCATTTCCGGTGTGTATGAAAACACTCGCAGTATAATTGACAGAAAGCTTATTGAAGTACAAGATCTTATACAAGAGCGGGAACTTAGTATTAAAATCCATCCCGGTGCAGAACTCTATTGCGAACCGGATGTGATCAGCAAAGTAAAAGATGAAAACCTTACACTTGCAAACAGCAATTATATACTTATTGAAACTGAACTGCAACGTTTTCCAGATAATTTTGAAGAGATCCTTTTTAACTTTCAACAAGAAGGATTTCGACCAATTCTAGCACATGCAGAGAGATTTTCACCTTTTATGAACAATATCGACTACCTGCTCACGATAGTAAATAGGGAAATATATATTCAAATGAATAGTGGAAGTATTCTGGGTGTGTATGGTAATGTAGTGAAGAACTTGGCATTGGAGATGCTCAATATCGGATGTGTCCATGTTATTGCTTCGGATGTACATGGTTTAAAAAAGCGACCGATACTTATGAAAGATGCCTATGATTTTGTCGCCTCAAATCATTCTGAAGAAATTGCACAAATCCTTTTTTATGAAAACCCTAAAAGGATTCTTAATAACGAACCCCTCATTCATAATTTTGATGGGTATTTCGATGAAAGGAAAAAACCCGGATCACTGAAAAACAAACTAAAGTCCATTTTCAAATTGTAATCCGGGCAATATCCTATTTCAAATCTATCTAAGAAGTATCATCCTCTTTATTATCTCTGAGTCGCCACTAATAAATTTATAGAAATATATCCCATTAACAACTCTATTACCATTTTTATCTCTACCATCCCAGACAATATCATATGAACCCTTGTCTTTGAATTCATTAACCAGATCGACAATAAGTTCACCTCTTATATTATATATTTTCAGCGAGACAGTACTTTCCAAAGGTATTGAGTATTGGATTTTTGTGTTATGCACAAATGGATTGGGGCTATTTTGGTGAAGTATAAATTCCTGTTCTTGAGGATTGTTGACTCCATAATTATTCAATATAATCGATGTTGCAATATTATACATAGTCTCATTTTCATTCAATCTTAGATTTTCGAAACATACAGTTGTTGAATCATTAATATTAAATCCATCTTTAGGATAAAATCTAATTGTTGCCATCACACCGTACTCCTCATATGGCAAAGTTCCGGATCCTACGAGTTTAAATTCACCTCCATCAACATCTGTACATATACAAAAACCATCCAAATAATCAGACCAATAAACGTCAGCTAACATTAAACACTCAGTGTCAAAATTGATCAAACCTTCGAAAGAAAAAATATTTTCTGCATTTGTGATTATTATTGGCACATCAATGGGATCTCCGGTATATACTTGATCCTCCATTGTTATATCACCATTAGCAATATAGGATGGTCCCGGCTGATAGGGCAAAGTGTCTATAATCCCAACTCCATACTGTAGGATCAAAGTTGCATCAAAAGCTGAGACAGTAGAATCAAGACTAACATCAGCGACCGACAATTGCAGATCATCTAAGTTAATGTAACCTACCAAATATTGCAATATCATTGAGGCATCATACGCCTGAACCAATCCGTTAAAATCAACATCGCCATATATGAGAGCCACTATGTTTATTCCTCCTGATGTAAGCTCTACAGGCACCAAACCAGTGTCAAACAGGGCATCCTCAAGCGTTATTGGAACAAAACCGGTTGCCGTGTTAGGTACACTTAACTTCATCCATATAAGAACATCTTCACCGGATATTGGTTCTGAACCAGCCATCCATATCGTATTCAGACTATCGGTTTCATTGTACTCATACATCCATCCCGCATCACCCACCAAACTGGAATCAGCGATCAACTCAAGAAATTCTAACGAACCCAAATATCCGCCAACAATAATTTCTGCAGAGGTGAAAGTTGAATCTTGAGGAAATAGAACATTAATAGGTATGAGAACAGTATCACCGGGCAATGCGTATTCTGTGGGTATCTCAAGATATATTTGCTGTTGATAATTATAATATTCATAACATCCCATATCAATAATTGCGATTCCATCTCCGTTTCCATCAACGACACGAGGATTACCATCCAGATCATAGAGTGGTAAATTCATGCCGGTAGTATCAATAATTCCTGCATCGATACAGGGGGAAGTTTCTGAAAAATGAAAATCATCATTATTTACATCTGCAAATAAGGGATCTTCACTTATACAGCCTATCCCAGGGGAACAGGAATAATAATTCCCCAATCCATTATTCCAGACATTACAATAATCTGTAGTTATTGAACCATAAGAATAGTAAATACCATAATCATTATTGGAAGTAATTGTATTATTGATTAATGTTGGATGTCCTCCTACAACAGAAATACCTCCACCAGCAGGTGATGAATGACTAGTGCTGTTACAATTGATAATATTGTTTCTTATAACAGGACTACCACCATGTAAACAATGAATTCCTCCGCCATACCAGTCTGTAAAATTGTCATAAATAAGATTATTTTCGACTATCGGACTGGAAAAATATATACAAATACCACCTCCACCACCACTTGCATCTTCAAGAGCACCATTATTAAATATGATATTATTTCTTATGATCGGTTGAGCATTTGTATCGTCATTATGATAACAACAAATACCTCCACCCATCGCCAAATCATTTGCACTAGCAATATTATTATCAATGACATTGTTTTGCACAATAGCATTGCAATTATGATACAAAAGAATTCCACCTCCAGGTCCTTTAATGTGATTATAACCAGACTCACAATTTGTTATGCGGTTATATTGAATTATTGGAGAGGCATTATAAGCTTTGATGCCGCCCCCCCATGTTCCTTTTGCGTTTTGTATGGTAAATCCTTCAATAATATCCGCATGGGTTTGATGTGTTCAGTTAAGGAAAAAACCGTTCCCACTACCTTCACAATCAATGATACAACTCTCATAATCATTCTCTGATTTAATTACAATATGTTTATCGTTACCGTCCCAAGATAGATTCTTGTTATTAGCCCCAGTATAAGTTCCATCGGCAACTAAAACAATGTCACCATCGTACGCAGCATCTATACCTTCTTGAATTGTAGTATAATCTCCACCACCATTACAGTCCACATAAACTGTATTTGCACAAACTAATTGTTCCCCCCAAAGAAAAAATGCTATAACACACACAAGACTCATCATTTTTTTCATACCGCACCTCCGTATTTGGTAAGATCGTCTATATGACAATCCTAAATAACAAATTTAAATTATTTTTGTCAAATTTAAATACAAAATTTACATTTCAAATTTATTGACAATGATTTTTTTTTTCAATCGCATACTACTATAAAAATAATAAGTAGGATAAGGATAACTTAATTGTATATTTTGATCACTGGTATCACTGGCTTTATCGGGGGTGAACTTTGCAGAAAATTGTTAGAGGAAAATCAACATACGATCACTGCGCTTATTAGGGAGGGCACCTCGTCAGAACGATATCAATTCTTCCAAGATAATCGGGTTAAATGTATTCAGGGTGACATTACCAATGCTGATTTTATTCATTCAGTTTTTAAGAAACATAAAATTGATCTTGTTTATCATATCGCTGCAATTAGAGGTGGCAGAGATTTTCCGATGGCTGATTACTACGAAACAAACGTAAATGCAACCCTCCATATTGCTCATGAATGCATTCGACATGAATGCAAGATGATCTTTTGTAGTTCGGTTGGAATATTCGGAGCGATTCCAAGAGAATTACCACCAAATGAAGACACTGTGCGTCAAAATGATAACTACTATCATTATACAAAAATCGAAGCAGAAAAAAAATTACAAGAGCTTGTACCAGAAGGTCTGAACCTTACCATAATTCGACCTTCAATAACCTACGGAATCGGTGATTATGGGTTCCCTTACACGCTTATTAAACTTGTCGATAAAGGTATTATGATGCTTCCCACAAAAGATATCATGATAAACATTGTGGATGTTTCTACACTCATCCAGGCATTTATTCAAGCTGGTAAAGCTAACATAAAAAGCGGTAGTGCTTACAATATTGCAGATAAAATCCCAATCTCCATTAAAGAACTAGTGAATTTTATTCAAAATGAACTGCACGGTTCGGAATATCCGAAATGGAAAAAGCTTCCAACTTTTCTTTACAATTTTGCTCTTTTCATTTTCTCTAAAATTTTGAAAAACGAATTATGGACTGCACGCATTGAACTCATCTCAAAAAACTGGTATTACGATGTTACACCTGCAGTAAAAGATTTGAATATCATTCCTCATAACACAGTACCGGTATTTGAATATGTGATTAATTGGTACAAACAAACGAAGTTAAAGGGGAAAAATTAATGGCAATTCCCATTTTAAAAAATTGGCAAGAATACTTTACAGAAAATCCTGACGAAGGACTTGGTTCCAGTTATGAACGTATTGTACTTAACAGGAAATTGCACGAAATCATACAGAAATATGACTGCGAGACCGTACTCGAAGTTCCCACTTTCGGCTTCACGGGCATCTCGGGAATCAACTCGATGGGACTGACAAAAGAAGGTCTCGATGTATATCTTATTGATAACGACAGGGATCGTATCGAACTTGTGCGTGATGTATGGAAAAAGGTCGGACTTGATGCTGATTTTTTATTTCAGGAAAACTTTGAAAAACTCGGATTCCTAAATAAAACCTTTGACCTGACCTGGAATTTCTCTTCTCTTTGGTTTGTAAATAATCTTGATAAGTTTTTGGGCGAACTTGCACGGGTGACAAAAAAAGCTATTTTTATTTGTGTGCCAAACCGCTCTGGCTTCGGCTATCTTCAGCAAAAATATTCATCTCTGCAGGAACTCAAAAAACATCTTAAAGAAAAGAATATCATTCCAAAAAATATCATAAAAATAATGAACAAACTAAACTGGAAACTTGTTGAAAAAAACTATATTGATGCTCCACCCTGGCCCGATATTGGTATGAATAAAGAGAAATTTCTTGCATCTCTGCACCTCAGTTTCCTCTTGAAAAAGAAACAAAAGGAACAGGCAGATAAGCTTTGTATTCTGGATTATTATTCCGGCAAAGACACCGCCTTCCCAGCTAATATGATGAAACATTATTGGTTCGAGCGAATTGCCCCGAAATTTATAAAATTTTTCTGGGCGCATCATAAATTTATGCTGTTTGTGAATAATGTTGAGTATGAGAACTAAAATCTTGAAAACTCGTGATCGTGCACTATGTCTGGTAGAAAAAAGATAATAATTGGTATTGTAATAGGTATCATTCTCATTATCGTGTGGATGCAGTTCATCGATATGAACGAGGTGCTGATTTATCTGAAAAAACTAAACATCCTCTATGTCCTTATTGCTTCCGTTCTCTATATGCTTTCCTATTTTATTCGCTCAATACGCTGGAAACAAATACTCAAACCTGTATGTCGGCTTACCATCAAAGAAGTCTATTTCATATGGATGGCTGGATTTTTCCTTAACTATCTTATCCCTATACGGGCCGGAGAATTCGCAAAAAGTTACTTTATAAAAAAGACAAAGGGTGTTCCAATATCAAAAAGTCTCCCATCCATTTTTATTGATAAAGTTTTTGATTCCTTCTCCATTTTCATTGTTCTCGCTCTCATTCCTTTGCTGCATGTTAATATCTCAGAACCTCTCCTCATACTAATTTTCTTACTTGTCGCTGTTTTCATCATCGGAGTCGGAATCCTTATTATTTCTACCGTGAATAAGCCGCTTGTAGTAAAAATTCTTACTAAATTTTTATTCTTTATTCCGAAAAAATTTAAAACAAAATTCTTTGAAATCATTGAAATTTTCGTCGAAGGCGTTGGTCTTTTCAAACATCACTCAAATATTCTTCCTTCAGTTATCGGACTCACAATAATCGCCGTGTTAATTGACAGCGTATATTTTTTTTTCATGTTTCGTGCATTCGCGCAGGTAATTCCATTTCCGATAATCCTTTTTGGTTATACATTGATCTACCTTTCCTATATTCTGCCCACCCCACCTGCACAAATAGGAAGCAATGAACTGATCATGGTTCTGATATTCTCTGTAGGACTTGGACTGAACAAGGAAATGGTTAGTGCTGTAATGTCTTTTGCGCATCTATTGACAGGATTATTAATCGCTATCATAGGTTTGATGAGTTTCAGTTATATTGGCATTAACATTGCAGATACGTTCCGAGATGTGAATATTTCTGAAATTGAAGATGATTTCAAAAATGCATAATATTTATTTTTTAAGGTCGAAATATCCGGAGTTTCTATGAAAAAATATTTCCTTTGTTTCTTTCTTACTATGTTTTTTTTCTTGAACATTCCTCTTCTTGCCCAGGACATAACCTTCACTGCGGCAGACAACCCTAATGATGACGGCGGAGCA
>JACNJG010000111.1:10206-16045 GCA_014382685.1 Candidatus Cloacimonadota bacterium | reverse complement strand
TTTTTAAACCTTTTTTACTCATTCCAATCTTATGAGACAAATATGTGAAAAAAATCGAATCATGGAGGTTCACATGAAAAAATATCTGATACTCACCACAATCTTAGCCCTGCTTGCAACTCCGTTGCTAGCTCACGATGCCAACTATCCTCATTCTCGAGGACAAGCTCAGCAACAAATTCCGCAAGGTCATTTTATGAAACAGGGACCCGAGGGAAAAGGACAGCATATTGGATTTCCTTTCTGGATGGCAGAAGAACTTGGACTCACTGAAGGCCAGATCGATAAGATCGATGGTTTCCAGGATGATTCCCGCAAAGTAGCAATCGATTTGAAAGCAGATATTAATAAACTGCAGATCGACGAGAAAAATGCCCTAGAAGATGAAAATTATAAAGAAGCCCGTAAGGTCATTGATCAAATCTATCTGAAAAAAGCAACTCTTGCTAAGGAACTTATTACTGTAAAAGAAAATATCAGTTCTGTTCTTACAGAAGATCAGAAGAATATGATTAAGGCATTACATAAAATGAAACCTCAATGTCCTCCCGCAAAGCATCAAAAGTTGGGCAAGTAAACGTTCTCTCTTATTAAGGGACATCACACTGGTGTCCCTTTTTTTCATTTATATTCACAAACGCATTTATTGACAGAGATAAATCCATTTATAAACAATAATCTTTGTTATGAAATCAAAATCCGAACTTATTCTTGAACTTAAAAAAAATCTCCTGCCCCAGCACATAGCAATTATTATGGATGGCAATGGCAGATGGGCAAAATCAAAAAATCTACCTCGCATAAAGGGGCATTTCGAGGGCACAAGAGCTTTAAAAAGGATCGTACAAGTTTGCGGTGAGATCGGGCTGAACTATCTTACGATATACGCCTTTTCAACCGAAAACTGGAAACGCCCGAATAACGAACCAAGAGCAGTGCTTACTCTTATTGAAAATACACTCATGAAAGAGATAAGAGAACTACATGAAAACAACGTGATCATCAAATTCATCGGCTCACGAGAGGGCATCTCTGGCTCACTTGCCAAGAAAATGGACAGCTCCTATGAAATGACAAAGAACAATACGGGACTTCATCTGCTGGTGGCAGTAAACTATGGGGGCAGACTGGAAATTGTCGAAGGTATAAATACACTACTCAAAGAGAATATAAAATCAATAACTTTGGAAGATTTTCAACGCTATTTATATACAAAAGATGTTCCCGACCCAGATCTGCTTATCCGTACAGGCGGAGAGATGAGGATCAGCAATTACCTAATCTGGCAGATCGCTTATTCTGAAATGTACTTTACAGACACGCTCTGGCCTGATTTTTCTCCGAAAGAATTCCTGAAGGCAATTATTGATTTCCAGAGACGTTCACGCCGATTTGGAGGAGTGTAAAGCTTATGAAAACTGTGGCTGTTCGCATTTTAAGTTCAATGATCTATGGACCTCTTATGCTGGTCTGTGCCTGGTTTGGCGGATATGCACTTCAGATACTGCTCTCCCTTGTCACCATACTTGGCATTCGTGAGTTCTACCTCCTCGCCCGTGATCGTAAAGAGGTGAAACTCCTTCTACCTGTCCTCATTATTTGCGGACTGCTAATCACGTGGTCGATCTTTTTCTTCGGACTCACATACATCGTGCCTTTATTTGTTCTGTTCCTCTTTTTGTTCCTTGCATGGGATGTATTTGCAAACAGAGAACAGCACGCAGTTGAAAAAATATCCTACAGCATGTTTGCACTGATCTACATTCCCCTGCTGCTGTCTTTTCTCTATATTATTCGGACCCTCGCGAATGGAAAATTTCTCCTCATCATACTTTATGGATGCATCTGGCTAACAGACTCAGCAGCATATTTTCTTGGCGTCAGATTCGGTAAGCATAGAAATATCTTTCGTTCCAGCAAGAGTAAATCCATCGAGGGATTCGTTGCAGGCATGATCACTGCTTTTGTCGGTGCATATCTGCTTAACCAGCTTGTGCATCTCATATTTGGATATTTCGTACTCCATTCATGGAAAGACATTGTGGCGTATGGCTTCATTGTAGGATTTCTCGGGCAGTTGGGAGATCTGGTCGAATCAAACCTAAAACGGGATTTCGGCGTGAAGGATTCATCCAATCTTATTCCGGGTCATGGCGGCATTCTCGATAGATTCGATAGTTTATTGATAAGTGCACCTTTTTTGTATTTCTATTTTACTTTTATAGGATAAATTATGAAAAAAATCGTATTACTCGGCTCAACCGGCTCTATCGGACAGTCAACCATCGAAGTTGTTAAAAGACATCCCAACGAATTTAAGATCGTTCTTGCATCTGCTCATAATAGAGTTAATGAACTTCTCAATTATGCTAATGAAGTTCCAATAGATCATTTTGTGATCACCGGAGAAAATGGTGTAGATAGAACCGGACATGCAAATAATATTCATAAGGGAGAGGATACGCTTTTATCTCTTTTAGAAGAAATTGATTATGATATCATGCTGAATGCAGTTGTCGGTTCTGCAGGGTTGAAATATACTGTTGCAGGATTGAAAACAGGTCACAATATAGCACTTGCAAATAAAGAGTCACTCGTCATGGCTGGTGATATCATTTCTGAACTTGCCAGAGAAAATCATTGTAAAATCATTCCTGTTGACAGCGAACACAGCGCTATCATGCAGTGTCTTGAAGGAGCGCAGGACATATCTCAGGTACACAGAATAATACTCACTGCGTCGGGCGGTCCTTTTTCGAATCTAAAGATTGAAGCATTTAAGAATATCACACTAAAAGATGCACTTCAGCATCCTACCTGGGCGATGGGAGATAAGATAACTGTCGATTCTGCGACTATGGCGAACAAAGGGCTGGAAGTTATCGAAGCACACTATCTCTTCGATGTATCTTTTGACGAAATAGACGTGCTCATTCATCCTCAATCCGTTATCCATTCGATGGTTGAGTATATAGATGGTTCTATCATTTCACAGCTTAGTTCCCCAGATATGAAGATCCCGATCCAGTATGCACTGAGTTATCCAAACCGGCTTGGTGCAACAGCTCAATACACAGATCTGGCACAAATCCATGAGCTTACTTTTTATAAACCTAATTTTGAGAAATTCCCTCTGCTACGCATGGCTTTTGAAGTTGGAAAGAATGGCGGTATAATGCCTACGATTTTCAACGCTGCTAACGAAGCTGCAGTAACTCTCTTCCTGCAAGAAAAAATTTCCTTTATTGAGATTACAAAAATCATTGAGAGGGAACTTTCTGTACCGAATATTCACGAACCTGATCTCGAAACAATTATTGGGAAAGACAAAGAAATAAAAGAAAAAGTTTATACAAACTACTAAAAAGGATCATACGGGGCACATTATGAGGAAGATATTCAACCATCCTTTTATTCCCATCACTGCGTGCTTTATTGCAGGATTACTTCTGGGTTCATTCTTCCAGCTTCCAATTCTACACATTGCAATTGCACTCCTTTTTGCTGCAATATTTCTTCTCATTCGTAAAAAGCGACCACTCATTCTGGTCGTCATTTTGCTTATTCTTTTTGGGATGTTCAGATTTCAGATCGGTCAGCTTCAGCCGGAACATCATATTGCACATTTCATTGATCATCTCGGCATTGAGAAGGTTCAGATCGAGGGACAAATTATTGAAGAACCTGAGGTTTCATCTGATAAGATCTCCTGTATAGTCAAGCTTACCAAGCTCGAAGGCATTCCTGTGCTGGGTAATATTCGTCTCACAATAAAAGATACATATAATGACACTGCTCCCTATTATGGAGATCACATTTGTTATAATGGAACGATCTTTCGGCCATTAAAGAGCAACAATCCCTACAGTTTTAATTATCGTGAATACCTTGAGAACAATAATATTCACGGGATTTCGTACCTTTATAAATCTGATTATGCGATCACAAAGGAATCAAAAAACCTTTATTATTTTCTCATTGTTGTGCCCAGAAATTGGATAAGAGCCCGAATCGACAGATTTTATCCATCAAAATATTCCGGCTTCCTGAAAGCGATCCTGCTTGGTGAAAAGAGTTCTCTGCCATTGCAATTAAGACAGGATTTTGCTTCATCTGGATTGTCACACATACTTGCTGTCAGCGGTTTGCACACTGGTGTGATCGCACTCATCTTTCTGACGATCTTCCAAATAGTATTAAGAAATCGTAATGCTGCGAGAATTCTCACAATTATTCTTCTCCTCTATTATATGTTGCTTGCTCATGCAGTGCCTTCTGTTCAGCGAGCAGTGATTATGATCAGCTTAGTGCTATTGGCGAAAATATTGCAAAGAAGGATCAGCACAATAAATATTCTTTTTGCCGCCGCTTTTATAATTCTTGTGATCAATCCCCTGCAGCTATTCAGCATCGGATTTCAGCTTTCCTTTATATCGGTCTTTGCCATTCTTGTTATCTTTCAGTATCTCTCTCAAAAATTAAATCCGCTTCGGAAAAATCATCCAAAAATCTTCTGGCTGTTGAATCTTGTACTATTGAGTTTGATGGTTCAGATAGTTCTTGCACCGCTTACAATTCATTATTTCCACACACTTGCGCTGGGTGGAATAATTGCAAATGTGATAGCGATCCCCCTTATTTCACTTGTGCTTCCCCTTTCCATTTTTTCAATATTGTTTCCGATTTCTGCAATATGTGCCATTTATGTTGCCGCAAATAAGCTATTGCTTTTTATCGTTTTTGCGATTTCCCGCTTTGTTGCGTTACACAGAATTCTCCTTTTCGATTTTCTTTATCTGAATGATTCTCAAGTCATTGCACTATATGCAGTATTGACTATTTTGATCTTACTTTGGAAAAATACAGACAATCCAAAGACAAAACTATATAAATTTCTTTCATTTTCAATTTTGACCGCAGCAATTCTCATTGTTCCCGGATTATTACTGGAAAGAAATCTTGAGATCACAGTCCTCGATGTAGGTCAGGGTGATGCAATAGTTGTCCGCACGCCAGATCGTAAAACAATACTCATCGATACAGGTGACAAAACTATGCGAAGGGATTATGGAGAACTGGTTGTTGTTCCCTACTTTAAAGCCCGTGGAATTAAGGAGATAGACCTTCTTATCCTTACCCATCCTCATGCAGATCATATCGGAGGCGCTCAGGCCGTAATGAACAATCTCAAAATTGATAAAGTACTGCTTCCGAGATGTGATTATGAATCCCAGCTTTATGATAATGTTCTAACATTTATTGATGATAATGATATAGAAATTATCTATGCCGATACCTCACTTGTCTTTGAGGAGTTTGAGCAAATCAACCTGAAAATTTTTCATCCCACTTATGAATATAAGAACGAGACAAACGTGAATAATTATTCAATCGTGATAAAAATTGAATACGGTGACTTTTCTGTGCTTTTCACCGGAGATGCTGAGAAGGAAGTTGAAGCAATTCTTGTTGAAAATTGGGGAGATAAACTTGATTCGGATCTTTTAAAAGTTGGACATCATGGCAGCAATAGTTCTTCAACTCTTGATTTTTTGGAATATGTTTCACCGGAATATGCTGTAATTTCTGTTGGGACAAAGAACAGGTATGATCATCCCGATGAAGAAATCATTGCGAGGTTAGATAGTTCTACAGATGAATTATTCCGTACAGATCAAGATGGAGCAGTAATTTTTTTGTATGGAGGTAATACTCTAAAGATCAAAACAATTCTTTCTGAAAGGGAAGTTATTGATTGTGATATATAAAAAAAACGAGCCGCCGGGGAAGCGGCTCGACTCTACTAAGAGTAAAGGAGGGAATTATGAGGACACTGATA
>JACNJG010000111.1:0-9889 GCA_014382685.1 Candidatus Cloacimonadota bacterium | reverse complement strand
CCATCAATAATTTCATAGAGCGGGAAGTAATTTGTCTGAACCACGAGCTTTGCTAATTTGATAGTATATTTCGGGTCATACTTCCAGCCCGTGGGACATGGTGCAAGCACATGGATGAATTTGAAACCTTTCGTATTCTTTGCTTTCTCAAGTTTCTTGCAGAAATCTTCCGGGTATCCCACTGATGCAGTTGCAGTGTATGGAATGCGATGAGCAGCCATGATCTCAGCCATGTTCTTCTTCGGACCTTTCTTGTAGTGCTTTACAGGAGTAGTAGTTGTCCATGCACCATGAGGAGTTGCAGAACTGCGCTGAATACCTGTGTTCATATATGCTTCATTATCATACACGATATAGGTAATATCATCATTTCTTTCTGCTGCACCGGAAATTGCCTGTATGCCAATATCAAAAGTGCCGCCATCTCCAGCAAATGCAACTACATTTGTAGTATCTTTTCCCTGCACCATAAGACCTGCCTTTATTCCTGATGCCATAATTGCAGCAGTCTCAAAGGCAGTATGAAAGAGAGGTACGTTCACGGAAGTATAAGGAAATGGACCATCTATCACTGCCCAGCAACAGGCGGGAATAGAAAGCATTGTATCTTTGCCAAATACTTTTAGTGCATAGCGCATCGCAAGTGAACCGCCACATCCCTGGCAAGCAAGGTGGCCGGGAGTCATTATTTCGTGTTCCGGAATTGTTAATCTCATAGTTTGACTCCTTTCCATATTAGATCATTTGGAGCATCATTTTTGAGTGCATCATTTGCCATATCTTTAATATCCTCTATTTTTACATCACGTCCGCCAAGTCCTGCGATATAGGAACGCACTGGAATATCTACTTCATTATATAAAGCAGATTTCAATTCCTGCGAGAAAATGCCTGAATAACCTGGTGAGATGTTCCTGTCGATTACAGCAAGTTTTTTCACACCCTTGACCACTTCCAGAATTTCCTTCTTTGGATAGGGGCGGATCACGCGGATGCGAAGATTACCGACCTTCTTACCTTCTGCACGAAGTTCATCAACAGCAACATTTGTTGTATCTGCGATAGTTCCCGAAGTAACAAGTATCATATCTGCATCTTCACATCTGTACGGATGGATCAGATCATACAATCTGCCTGTAATTTTTTCATATTCTTTGCCGGCTTCTTTGATAATATCGACTGCTTCGTCCATAGCTTCCTGCATCTTATAGCGGAATTCATAATAATACTGTTCGTCTGTGAGAGCGCCAAAAGAACGGGGATCATTCACATCCATTTTGTAATCGGGTTTATACGGGGGAAGGTATTTATCAACCAATTCGATGTCCGGCATATCAACCACTTCCATTGTGTGTGAAAGGAAGAAGGCATCGAAGGAAATGAGCGTCGGCAGTAATACTTTCTCACTTACTTTATATGCTATAAGTGTCGAATCTAATATTTCCTGTGCGCTTGAAGCATATATCTGCATCCATCCGGTATCTCTTTGAGAGAGACTGTCATTCTGGTCTGCCCAGATCGACCAGCCCGGAGCCATTGCTCTGTTCACATTGGTCATTACTATCGGCAGTCTTGCGAGCCCTGCCCAGTGAAGCATTTCATGCATAAGAGCCAAGCCCTGAGCACTCGTTGCAGTATATGCCCGTGCACCGGTTGCAGAAGCACCAATACAAGCCGCCATAGCAGAATGTTCTGACTCCACTTTGATGAATTTCGCATCAAGGTCACCGTCAGCAACGATATCTGATAATTTTTCAACAATAAGCGTCTGGGGTGTGATCGGATATGCGGCAATTACTTGCACTCGAGCAAGCTGTGCACCCCAGGAAGCTGCATAGTTACCCATCATTGTCTTTTTCATTTGCCCTCCTTTTCGAAATCAATTGCATCTTTGGGGCATTCTTCCGCACACATAAGACACCCTTTGCAATAATCATAATCGATGACCGGAAGTTCATCCACGATCTTGATCGCAGGTTCGGGACAAACTTTCCAGCAGATAAAACATTTTATACACTTATCGTAATCGATGATAGGGCGGACATTTCGCCAGCTGCCTGTTTTATTCTGAAGCATCGAACCAAGCGCAGCACCCATCGGAGGCATATCTTTCGCACCAGTAATAATAACCGGCTTATCATTTTTTTGAAATTTAATAACCATATTCACATCCTTTCTATCCGCTCGCTATTGAGTCATAAGCTTGCTTAGCAGCATTCTTGTTTTCTTCCTGAAATCGGGGAATAGAACTATCAATTCCTTTAAAAACCGCATCGATGGTAACAATACCGGTGAGCTTTGCAAAGGCACCCACGATCGCGGTGTTCACAATGGGAGCTGTCCGGGAACCAAGTCTGTTTTGAACTGCAATTTCAGTCGCATCAACAGTGTAAACCTTATAGTCATCACCAAAGTCAAAAAAATCAGGTTTCTTATTAGAATTGATCAATATCCACCCGCCTTTCTTCAAACCCTTGGTAACATCGACTACTTCTATCAATGTCGGATCGAGTACAATTACACCATCCGGGTAATAAATTTGTGATCGAATCTGTACCGGCTTATCGTCAATCCGGGTGAAGGCTTCTACTGGCGCACCACGCCGCTCAACACCGAATCGAGGAAATGCTTGAACATACTTTCCACCCTGGAAAGCAGCTTCAGCCAGCACAAAAGAAGCTTTGACCGCTCCCTGGCCACCACGGCCATGCATACGGATTTCAATCATGCTTCCTCCTACATGTTTTATATATTTTGTGAAAAATTGTGTTCTTCCGAACAAAACTGCAATCTATGCTTTGTGTGTTATTGAGAAAAAAGCAACGCAAGACATTAATATTAACCATGCAAAAAAACAAATTCCATTCATGTTTCGTTAAGCAGACTTCAAGTCCGTCCAAATCTTTGTCAATAATTTTGACAAAGAAATAGCACTGTCCATTTTAAGTCTACATGGCAAATAATCAACGCAAACGATATAAGAAGAAAACTTCAAAAAAGAAAGAAGAAAACGCTCTCTTAAAATTCAAGGGTCTATTGATCATCGCCGTTTTTATTATCATTGTTTTCTTCATCTGGCAAGTAGTTATCTCACTAAAAACCACACCTAAAGACGACACCCTTATTATCACTGAAGAAACTACTGAGGTGCAGGGAGTCGGCGACATTATTGATTATGCCCTCAAACGTCTTGAGATACCCGATAAGTTCATCAAAACATATAAAATAGATGATAAAATCTACAAAGAAATAACGATAAATTCAAATCAGCTCAGCTTAACGATCAGCAATATCTTCATCACGGATAAGGTCGAAGAAAAGGGCGGCCAGATACTGAATGTGAGCGAATCCGATGACGGCAGCAAGATCGAGATGGAAATTTTTGATCCTGCAGCAAAGCAGTATTACATACTCATTTTAAAAAATGACACGAGCGGTCTCTATGACAAGATCACAGAACTCTCTATCGTTATTGATGATTTCGGGTATTTCAGCGGACCATTGCTTGATGAATTTCTTGCCCTGAACAAATCGATCACTTTTGCCATTCTTCCCGATCTTTCCTACAGTGAAGAGGTGATGCAAAAAGCATATAATCAAGGCAGGGAAACCATTATACATGTGCCTATGGAGCCGGAAACTTATCCGAAAGATGACCCGGGCAAGAATGCGATCTATGTCGATCTAACTGAAAATGAAATAAAGAAAAGAATGAAAAAGTTCATCAAACAGCTTCCCCTGTGCGTCGGCGTGAATAATCATATGGGTTCACTTGCCACCCAGCATGAGTATGTCATGAGACCGGTTCTTGAGATTCTGAAAGCTAATGACATGTGCTTCTTTGACAGCCGCACTTCGGCAAAGTCTGTGGCTTATACTCTTGCAGAAGATATGGAAGTTCCGACCTGTCAGAGAGATATCTTTCTCGATTCCGGAGAATATTCTGATAGGGTTACAGCAAAAACAGAAAATATTCTGAATCTCGCTCTACGAAAAGACAAGATCATTGCTATTACCCATGCCAGAAAAAGCAGTCTTGAAGAACTGAAACAGATACTGAAAAATCTCGAAGGTGACAACATCAAAATTGTTCCGATCTCTGACATTGTACTTCCGAAAGAATATGTTCTATGACCGCAATTAAATCAATAATCCTCGGCATTGTTCAGGGACTTACAGAATTCCTACCTGTAAGCAGTTCCGGACATCTGGTAATTTTTCAAAAACTTCTGAAATTTAACGACCCTGGAGTTCTTTTTGAAATTGCAGTGCATCTTGGAACACTTGTCGCCGTGATCATATATTTCCGGAAAGATATATGGGAAATAATCCAGTCTATCTTCAACTGGAGAAAAGATGCTTCCGAAAATATAAAACGTGCGCATCACCTTCTTTTTCATTTGATCATCGCCTCAGTAATTACTGCGATAATCGGGTTTGCCTTTAAGGACACCTTTGAATCACTTTTTGAAAACACTGTCCTTGTGGGCTTTATGCTTATTATTACCGGCAGTATTCTCTTTGCCTCTGACAAAATAAGGAATACGACCAAGAAGAAAATGAGTATTCCTTCTTCTCTGTTGGTCGGCTTAGCTCAAAGCATCGCGATCATTCCCGGCATCTCCCGCTCGGGGGCGACAATTTCTGCCGGCATTTTTACAGGCAGAACTCGCAACCTGGCAGCACGTTTCTCGTTTTTGCTCTCCATCCCTGCAATTCTCGGTGCCACTCTTTTGAAAATTAAAGACATGCAAAGTGCGATGTCGTCAAGTGAAGTGGTGCTGAATTTCATTCTTGGTGGTATAGTGGCTGCAATTGTTGGTTATTTTGCTATTTCATTTCTTATAAAAATGATCGAACAAGCCAAGTTGTTTTATTTCTCTATTTATTGCTGGATCATTGGAATCATCACAATATTTTTTATTTAAATTATGACAAATAATCTAAAAAAATCAATTGAAGTGCTCGTTTTTGCTTCTGACAAACCTATCTCGGCTGAACAGATAGCTCGTTTTCTTGAAATCGATGATAGCCAAGAAGTCGATAAGTTGATCGAGAAACTGAACCTTGAATACAGCGATCAGGGGAGAACATTCTGCATTAGAAAGGTTGCAGGCGGCTACAAGTTTGCCACAGATCGGCAGTATTATCATCTCATTGAAAAATTGTATGAAGAGAAAAAAGACATCAGTCTTACTTCCTCAGCCCTTGAAGTGCTTGCAATCGTCGCCTACCATCAACCAATTACACGCCCCAAAGTAGATGCGATCCGAGGAGTGAGTTCTCAATATCATATAAAGAACCTGCTGGAGGTAAAGCTCATAAAGATTGCAGGCAGAATGAAAACCTTCGGACGTCCCCTGCTCTATGCAACCACAGATAAATTTCTCCAATTTTTTGGGCTCAATGCGATTGAAGACCTTCCCAATCTTCACCAGATACGTGAGCTTATGGCCACGGACATTGCAGAACCCCAGAGCATGAAAACAAAAGACCAGCTCGAACTACTCACTGAAAATCCTGATGAATAAAAAACTTAAATACTGGGACCTGAAAGCAGAGCTTCAAAAAGGCATCATTAACAATAATTATTTTTTCACGGATGAAGAAAGTTTTTTGAAAGATAAGGCGTTTCATCATCTCAAAACTGCTATCGTCCCACTCAATGTAATGGATTTCAATTACGATATGTTTTTTGGAGAGGAAGTAAAAGCCAATGTAGTCCTGGAAGCGCTGCAAACTCCACCAATGCTTTCGGATAAAAAATTGGTCATTCTGCGGAATTTCCAGTCCATGCACATTGTCTATAAGAAAAAAATAGCAGAATATCTTGAAAACCCGATCGCGGATACTATCTTTGTGATCGAATCCGATAAGGAAAATACCCGTTCCGGAATTTATGCCAAGATTGCAAAGCTCGCAAAGACTTATTATTTCTATCATCCTTATAATGAAAGCGAAGCGATCCGGTTTCTTAGAGAAGAATCCACTGCCCTGAATAAGACAATTGATAATGATGCTGCGCGTATCATGGTTGATTATATAGGATTGAATTTTCAGGAACTTCACAGCGAGCTCGAAAAAGTTGCGCTTTACTCCGGTGGCAGAACTCATATTACTCCCGAAGATGTGGAAGCATGCATCGGCATTTCAAAAGGGAACACGATTTACGAGCTTCAAAATGCATTAACTCAGCGAAATTTGGGGCAATCAATAAAAGTGCTGGAAAACCTCATGGCTAATAATATGTCGCCAGTGCTTATCGTGATCATGCTCACACGGTTCTATACAACGCTTTGGGATATTCTCATTCAACGATTTCAGCAGAACAGATCAAAGACAGAGATCGAACGCTCACTTGGCGGCTGGGGCTCGAAATCATTCATGAATTCTTCCGAATATTATTCGCTTGAAAATTTTGAGCTGATCTTTACGTTACTGCTGGAAGCTGACAAAAAACTAAAATCACTCGATGCTAAATTAAACAAAACTATTCTCGAGATGATGATATATAGGTTGTGTAAAAATGTCTGATCAAATGAATTTCCGAGCAGGATTCGTGTCCATAATCGGAAAGCCAAATGTAGGCAAATCCAGCTTGATGAATGCTTTTCTCGGTGAGAAGCTTTCCATCACAACTCCCAAACCTCAAACCACACGCCAGAACCTGCTCGGCATCCTTTCTCGTGATGATAATCAAATTGTTTTTATAGATACACCCGGATTTTTGAACCCCCGCTATCTGCTCCAGAAAAAGATGCAGTCCTCGATCTCGGAAGCGCTCAAAGGCGTTGAAGTACTCCTTTTTATAAGCGACATCGAAACCTTCCCGACAGATTATGACACACAGGTGAGCAGCATCATTCTGAAATCAAAAATTCCCAAGCTCGCTGTCATAAACAAAATCGATCTTGCAAAAAATGAGAAAGTTCTTGAGGAAGCAAAAGCCGCATTAACAGACTGGGGTTTCGAGGATATTTTTTTCATTTCGGCGACAAAAGACATCGGGGTAAAAGTATTGTTTGAGAAGATCCTTTTGCTGCTACCTATCCATCCTCCTTATTATCCTATTGACAACATATCGGATCGTAATATGAGATTCTTTGCACAAGAGATCATTCGCGAAAAAATATTTCTGCATCTTCACCAGGAAATTCCCTATTCAACTGCTGTCACTGTGGATATGTTTGAAGAAGAAGATGACAGGGCAGAGGTATGGGCAAATGTTTTTGTAGAATCTCATTCTCAGAAAAAGATCATCATCGGCAAAAACGGAGAAATGATAAAAGAGATACGCCTTGCTGCACAACGTGATATTCGTTACCTCATCCGGAAAAAAGTTCGGCTTCATCTTTGGATAAAGATACGTAAAAATTGGCGGAAAAAGGAAAGAGTATTGAAGGAATTTGGATATAAATAATGGAAGACCATTATTTTATTGCGATTGCAGGAAATATCGGCGTAGGCAAAACCACAATGACCCGACTCATCAGCGAAAAACTGGAATGGGAAGCGTACTACGAGCCGGTCATCACAAACCCCTATCTCGATGATTTTTATGCGGACATGAGCAGATGGAGTTTCCACCTGCAGGTGTACTTTCTCTCAAAGCGTTTTGAAATGCAGAAAAAGATCGTTGAGAACAATATCTCATGCATCCAGGACAGAACCATTTATGAAGATGCGGAAATTTTTGCACGAACCCTTTATAAGAATGGTTCTATGACAACACGGGATTTTGAGAATTATCAGGATCTTTTCAAAAATATGACATATTATTTGCAGGATCCGGATTTGATCGTGTACCTTCGTGCGGATGTGGACGAACTTATTGAGCGAATACAGCAGCGAGGAAGAGAAAGCGAAAAGACCATTCCGAAAAGTTACCTTCAGCAGCTTAATGATGCTTATGATAATTGGATTCCGCGTGCCAGAAAAATGACGCAGGTTTTGGAAATAAATACAAATAATTGTACTGAAAAGGAAATCGAAGCACAGGCAGAAAGAATAATTCAGAAGATCGAGGAATTCTGTCCACCTTCGATTTTTGATAGAGGGAAATTCTAACCACGAAAAACACGAAAATTACGAAAGGGAAAAATAAAGACTGATAAGATTGCACGATAAACTTAATTTATTACTTTCATGAAACAGCTTATCTCAATCCCCACCCTGTGATAAGTGCAGGATCATACTGAGTGAGACGGACCTTTGCGAAAGTTTTTTTTGTTCGCTTTTTAGCGGAATCTTTCGTAAAGTTAACTTTAAGAATTATCTTGTCACAAGGCGGAGCGCTTGTGATAAGTAATTCGGATTCATATTCAACTTAAGACATGCTCTTCGACTCGCCTTTCGGCGCAGCAGGCATGTCCCAAGTTTTAAAGCAGGCAGAAAGAATAATTCAGAAGATCGAGGAATTCTGTCCACCTTCAATTTTTGATAGAGGGAAATATTTAACCACGAAAAACACTAAAGTCACAGAATCTTTGCGAAAGATTTGAACTTTCGCAAAGTTAAAAGATTTTTTTCTTTAAAAGTTCTGATTCCTTATTTTTTTCCCAATATTTTATACTACAAATTTGCCATTTATAGTAATCAGTACGTTCTTGGATTTTTGTGAAAAATGACTCTTTATCCTTTGGTTTTATCCTTTTCCTCCATATTTCAATAATAGAAATATTTTTTTTTGCCCTTTTAATACTTGTCTTTACTCTTTTTAAATTTTCTTCTTCCTTTTTACTAGAATGAAAAATATTTCCTTCAATTTCTTTTGCTTTTACAATTGTAAGCAATAAAAGTCCTTTTGCATCATTATAGTTTTCATTATCTAAATACTTAATTATGTTTTCAGCCTTTTTCATCCAATTTACTGTTTCAACCTCTATAATTATTTTTGGTATTTCATTCTCTAATAGCAATAAATCTGCGTTTATCTGTCCAGTACGTCCTTTTCCAATTTCAGGTGAAGGTGCTCCATCTAAAACAGAATTCTTGCTTTTGTTTTGTTTAATCCATTGATAACTTAAAAAACCAATAATTGAACTATGTGATGATCCGTAAATTGATTTCAAATAATTCCATTCAATTTTTTTTAGAATACTAATCATTATATAATTATTTTAAGCAATCAGTACTAGTTTTTATACAATCTTTTTTATCAGGAAATGATAAGATGCCACTATTTCACTATTAAGTTCTCTCTCCATACCTTTTATTGTGTAATCTTTAACCTTTCCTATAGTTCTTCCAGAACCCCTTGAAGATCCATTTCTCACTACACCATCTTTGACGTTGAAGAGGGCTCTCCCTGATCCTTTGGAAGAACCATCTCTAATAACATCATCTTTTACATTACCAAGAGACCTACCCGATCCTTTCGATGAACCGTCTCTTATTACACCATCTTTTATATTTCCCAACACTCTTCCTGATCCAATTGATGAACCGTCCCTAATTACACCGTCTTTGTAATTTGCCATTTTTTCTCCTTTTAATTTGTTATTACCAAATCATGTAATTGATTTAAAAATTTTACTGGATCAATTTTTGTATTAGTAACTAATTTTTCAACATCTATTAATACATCTCCAAAACCAGTTAAGCTTGCATCTTGAACGCTTCCAATTATTGTATTAACCTTAATTTCATCTCCAATAATTTCTTGTAATTCTCTTATAATATCTTGTTCATTAATATCTAATCGAAAAATAAATGGTTTTGTAACTAAAGTAACAATACTTCCAATTTGCTTTCTATTGTGTATTAATGTAGCATAACGTTTACCGGACATTCGATATTCAATTTTAGCACCATTCCATTTCGATTTTCGAAAGGCATTTTTTAAGGCATTATAGATATCTTTAGTGGATGATGATTTTTTTTGATTTTC
>JACNJG010000019.1:1664-3152 GCA_014382685.1 Candidatus Cloacimonadota bacterium | reverse complement strand
TTAAAATGAAAAATTTGGAGTGCTTATGAATGAAATATTTTCTCAATTTAGGGATTACAGTATCGGGCTTAAATCCCTGTCACCGGCAACAGTGACAAATTATTTACAAAGGATACAACTCATAGAGAGGAGAATTGGCAAGCGGTTCGATGATATTACGGAAGATGATCTGCAAAAGTATTTTCTTGAGCTGCGTCCTATAAAAAAGCTTAACACGATACGGCTGGAGCAATCTGCGGTGAAGGTGTTTTATCGTTGGTATTGCAGCAGGTACAGGAAACCGGATCCTTCTGAGCGTTTGCGGATAGTTCATAAAGAATATACTGTGCCGGAGCTTTTTACTATGGACGAACTGCGAAAAATGGTCATGGCTTGCGGGAAAAACAAGTGGGGTGCTATACGAAATAGGGCTATTCTTGTGTTGCTGGCAGATACGGGCATCCGAATTGGAGAGCTTATCCAACTCAAGGTCGGGAATATACACTACGATCCGATCAATGAGCGATTCAGGGTCAATATTGTCGGCAGTACGAAGGCGTCACGGCAGCGCAGTTTTCCATTTTGTCAGGTACGTGAGAATAATATCATAAGTGAGAATTGGTGCATTTACTGGCAGGCGATCAAATACGTGAAGAATTGGGGGCTTGAAGCTCCGCTCTTCCAATCCAGAGCATACGAACTCAGCGGAGATGGGCCAGCACTTTCACGAAGTGTATATCAAACCCTTATACCGAAGATCGTAAAGAAAGCAGGCATTGAGAAGGGCATCCACGTCCACACATTCCGCCATTATTATGCGACTTATTGTGTTGATAACAAGATCAGTTTGCCTGTATTGCAGAGCCGGCTGGGACATGCGAGATTGGAAAGTACACTCGTGTATGTGCATATTGCAGATGGGCTGAGTAAGGATAGTTTGCAGTTCAATCCGAGCAAGAATATCAAGTCTGACATCAAGGGCTTTGCCAAAGCGCAGAAGGAGATCAGGTGAAAGAGAACACGAAAAAGGAAAAAGGGAAAAGGGAAAAGGAAAAAGGAGAAAGGAAAAAGGAAAAAGAAAAAAGAAAAAAGAAAAATGGAGAAGGTGGAAATGAAAGTCGTGTAATGCTGAAATGGTATGTGAGGGTGTGGCGGTTCTTTGTGGATATTTTTATAGAAGTGAAGCTGTTTTTCTGGCAGTACAGGATCAAGGCACGGCTGAGAAAGATCGCCAACGATGATGTGTGGATGGGTGATATCTTAGAAAGGTGCGGGCTGACACGTCAACAAAGGAAACGGATCGAGTATAAAGGCAAGAAGTATCAGGTCACTGGCAATATTATTGTTGCAGCGTTGCGGGCACAGGTGAAGATGAAGATGTGGGAAGCACGTTTCGGGAAGGCGGAATGATGGCAGATAAACTCAAAGCAGGATGGACACCGGAATTTGGAAAAGGGATGAAACAAATAAAGAGAAACATCCGCATCGTTATCATTTCGGGACCGAGCA
>JACNJG010000019.1:0-1452 GCA_014382685.1 Candidatus Cloacimonadota bacterium | reverse complement strand
ATGAAAAAAGAATACTATCTCAAGAAATGTAAGTTCATCTGGGAGCGTGATGATATGGATGGCAATACACACATGGAAGATATCCGGTATGCTCTATGGCTGATCGATAACCATCCGAAAAAGCGAGCACTCGGACAGTGCTGTACAGATCCCGAAGCGATTGAAAAACGTCTCATCGGATTGCTGACTATCATCCCTAGAAAGAAGAATTATTTTAAAATTATAACGAAATTATACGGTAAACTGAGCAAGGAAGTCAAGAACCAGAAATACGAATTGGTTCGACTTTCGATCACTGCCAACAAAAAGGGCATTCCTGCTGTGCTGGAGTTTCATAGCAATCTGCTTACAAAAAGACATAAGCGTTTCCAACGATCACAAATATTCCACAGGCAGGGTGCTCTTGTTATTCAGGAAAATATGTTTGAAGGTTTGAAGGTTTGAATGTTAAAAAGTTTGAAAGTTAAAAAGTTAAAAAGTTAGAATGTTAGAAAGTCAGAATGTTAGGAGTAACAATGGACACATTAACGATTACACAATTTCTTGAGATGAAGGACGAAGCTCAAAAGAAGATCGAGGAGATCATCAAAGAATTGTATGAGAATACAGGATATTTGATACAGTTCATCAAAGTGGATGGGCGTATTGGCGTAAAAAATATTATACTCAAAACGGATATGATGGGCAAGCATTTTCCGAGAGAGATCGTAATTGGGACCACGAAAAACACGAAATGAAAAACAGAAAATTAAAAATAAAAATATCACGCAGAGGACGCAGAGAGGAAAGTGTAATGAAGAAATATTATAAAATATTCTCTGCTGTCTTAGCGTGGGAGATTCGGTATGCCTAAGACATCACCATCACAGATGGTTTTGCAGCTTGCACGGACGATGGTGGATCTCGAGCAGAAGATCGAGCATCTGGAATATAAGGTGCAGGAATATGATGCTGTCCGTGAAGAAGCTCGTGAGGATATTGATTCATTTCCTGATCAGACTTTTGAGCTGGACCCGCAGAGTATCCGTTCAAAGCTGAACCAATACATCCGCACCTATTCACGGCGTAAATGCCTGAACTTTGCCTATGTGTGGCATCGGCTATATGAAGCGATCTTATACAGGCGTGGGATCAATGTGCATGTTCGGGCTGAGAATAAGAAGATATCATTTATACAAACATTGGATGATCTCGATATGATGGAGTATGCGTATAACCTGGCACGTGAGATATTCCCATTGTAAATTTAAAATGAAAAATATAAAATTAAAAATTAAAAGTACGGAGGTACAGAATGAAGCTATTAGATAGGATTTGGAAGAAAATCATTGGACTAGGTACTGGCGAAATAGGCGGTTGCGATGACGAACTGTGGTGTCTTTATAGAGATTTGAAAAAATATTTTGAAGAGAATGAAGATAAACAACCACACTTGCACAAACCGGATGGGAT
>JACNJG010000020.1:1777-3153 GCA_014382685.1 Candidatus Cloacimonadota bacterium | reverse complement strand
TGTCCTGACGAACTGAGTATCATACTTTTTGCACGACCCTTGATAAAGATGAAATTATCTTCATCTATCAAACCGAGATCGCCTGTATGCAGCCAGCCATCTTCATCTATTGCTGCCGCTGTCGCTTCTTTGTTTTTGTAATATCCATCCATTACAACTTCGCCTCGAACAAGAATTTCCCCTACAATATTTTTAGGATCATCAGAATCAATTTTGGCTTCCAGGAAATTTATTGGCTGTCCGCAGGAAGCGGGTTTATGTATTTTCCAGTCTGAATAACTTATCAGCGGTCCGCACTCGGTCATTCCGTAACCAATAGTAATAGGAAATTTTATTCCCTGGAAAAAAGCTTCTGCTTCTTCGTTAAGTGCTGCGCCACCAACCACGATCTCGTAGAAATTATCACCAAAGGCAGTAACCAGTTTTTTCTTGATCTTATTTTTGATCACGGATTTCAAACCCGGTAGAGCAATAAGAACCTTCATACTCCCTTTATCAAGAACCGGTTTAACCTGCTTGCGATATATTTTCTCAATGATGAGCGGCACAGACAGAATCAGATGAGGTTTCACATCTGCAAATGCCTTCAGGATGATCTTTGGTGAAGGTAATTTTGTAAGAAATGTAATATGACAACCAAGTGTAAAAGGAAAGAGAAATTCAAAAGCACAACCGTAAGCATGGGCAAGCGGCAGGAAAGAGAGAATTCGTTCACCGGCTTTGAGCGGCATGTGCTCGTGAGCGTAAACTATATTCCCGATCAAGCTGTTATGAGAAAGCATCACCCCTTTTGAAAAACCTGTCGTGCCCGACGTATAGACAATGGCTGCAAGTTTGTCATTTGCGATTTTTTCAAAAGTAAAAGAGTCGTGAGTAAGATTTTGTGCAAATTCCGTATCCCACTGAATAGCTGCTTTTGTGATATTTTCTTTTAGAGATTTGTGCTTTTTGTAGAGTATTGAGAAATCTTCAATAGCAAAAATAACATCTATGTTTGGAATTTTGGCTTCATCAATATCCTCATATAATCCATCCCCCACAAACAGTATTTCCGAGTCCGAGTGATTCAAAATATGATGAATATCATCAGCTTTAAAATCCGGAAGGATCGGCACAATAATTGCACCGTATGTGACTACTGCAAGATACGTAATTGCCCAGTTTGTTGAATTCTTTCCCAGCACTGCGATCTTTGTTCCCTTTTTCAGGTCAAGAGCTTTAAATATATTATGAAGCTTGAGAATTTCATTTGCAGTCTGCCCGTAGGTTAGTGTGTCACCTCTGTAATTTGTAAATGCCTTTAGTTCCCAATTCTCTTTGATCCCTTTCTCAATAAAATCGATAAAGTTTTCTTTTAACATGGCTACTCCTTTTTA
>JACNJG010000020.1:0-1525 GCA_014382685.1 Candidatus Cloacimonadota bacterium | reverse complement strand
TTTTTTTCAAAAAAATCATACGTATAAATCTCTTTCGTGAGCTTTGACCACGTAGTCAAAAAGCTCTTTTCCAAAATCTGAAACCACGGTTACCTTTTCAAAGTCGATATCAACATTGTTGAGATATTGTAATCTTAGAACATCTCCGTCAAACATTTCAGGAATAATACCCGCAAAGAAAAATCCTTTCATCTCCAAAGGTGCGCAAATCTGCTGCGTCATCGGGTGGCAGAGAGGAAGATCAACGTAAATGCAATCGATCTTTTGAAGGCAGAGTTCATGCAGCCGGAAACTGATAAGTTCGACAATATCCTTTCCAAATTGTGAAACCCTCATAAATGCTCTACCGGGTTCTGTTTGTACCTTTACATCAACATGTGATCTTTCATCTATATTCTGTAAAATTTTCTGCTCTGTTGCCTTTTCTATCTTCCGATTCAATCCGCTCATTTCATATATTTTGCTTATCATTGCTTTATGATGAAATGGCAGATACACTTTTTTCTGTTCTTCGTCTTTCAGTTTGAGATAGAATAGAATTGTTGTCTGCCGTTTTGTTCTTTGCTGTTTTTCGATCTTCTTGAAAAACATAGTCGCGGGCGTGAACCCGATCAGAAAACCCGTTTCATGAGCACCAAGTGAGATATTCCCTTTTTGTGTGTATGGATGTACTGCGACGGCTTCACTATAGATGCCTGCCATGTTTCTTTTCCTGGCATAATCTACAAGGAAGAGTTTTGTTTTTTTGAAGATCCCATGTCCTCTATAACGGGGATCAACCACAGCTATTCCAGTTTCACCGATTTTTGCATCTGGAGAATCCAACATCATTGCGAGATGACCAATCAGCTCTCCTTCCGGATTTAAAACCACGCAGGAATGAAGCAATTTGCTTTTGATGAGCTCTTGTACTTTTTCGGGATAATACACAAAATCATTACCGTAAGAATATCCATAAGATCTATACATACATCGAGCCATTGGCACTGCGTCATCAGCAGTCATCAAGCGGTATGTAAGATCGACTTCTTTTTTATCTGATGGAGCTTCCTTTTTCTCTTCCTGTACTTCTTCAAATTCGGTAATATTCTTGTATGGAAGATTTTTTACAAAAACCACCTCTTTGCCTTCACGTCCGAGATTAACAAAATTAATTTCATCAGCAAATGCTTTCATAAGAACCATACCCAACCCGGAATTCTCTCCTGGTTTTATCTTATGGAAATCAAAGGGTAGTCCTTTATCTCTTATGGAAATTACAAGCTGTCCCGGCTTGCGGATTATAATGATCTCAAAATTTCCTTTTTCTTCTTCATCAAAAGCATGCTCTATGACATTCAGGCAAGCTTCTTCCACGATCAGTTCTAGTTTTTGGGCATCTTCTTTGGGCAGTCCAACAACGACTGCAATATCCTGAATAAAATCCATTGTGAGTGGTAAATACTTCTTATCAGCAACGAGGGTTAACTTTGCCAGTTGTGTTTCATAGGAAAGTTTTTCCATTTGCATCCTTAACTGATTTTTG
>JACNJG010000109.1 GCA_014382685.1 Candidatus Cloacimonadota bacterium | reverse complement strand
AGATATATTTACTACTTATCCTTATAAGCATAGCTTTAATGTTTGGCTGCTTTGAGACCTGGTATCCTGTTTATGACGATTGGTTGTGTACAATAAACATCGACGGTTCGAATTTGGATTATATCAGAGATTCATATGAAAAATTTTTATTATCACCGGATAGAGATATCCTGATAGAATATTGTGGAAACAAATTTTATTCTGTAAACCTCAATGATCTATCCTGTAGAACCTTGTTGTTTGATTTTGGGGATGACACTGATGCTATTTACCAACCAGTGATATCCAACTCAATAATTGCGTTCTCATTTCATGGTGAAATTTATACTTTTGATATAGAAGATAGGGATACTACACGATTGACTTTTTCAGCTAGTACTTCAAATTGGCGCCCGTCATTTTCAAGCGACGGAACTAAAATTGCCTATACAACAAAGTCAGATTCTTTATCAACGATAGTGGTAATGAATTCTGACGGAAGTAACAAAAATGTCATTCTTGAACAATCCGCTAACAATTATAATAGAAGCTTCCTTTTTGTAATGAATGATGAGGTTCTTATATATTATATACGATGGAAGAGTGGCATATACTCTATTAAGATTGATGGCAGTGATAATCATTGCATATTAGAGGATGTTTCTCCATTATATTTAAACTTATCTCCGAATAGGGATTATATACTTTTTGCAGATGATGGCTATATTCACAGAATCAACGCAGATGGCACAAATCATGTTTTGTTAGGAGCGGCCGGAGATGATTACTTTTATCCCTCAATATCACCTGATGGTGAAAAAATATTGTTTACCTATGGAGACTATCCATATATAATGGATGCTGACGGGAGTGACAGATATCGAGTGACCGATATACATATTGGAAGTTTCTATTCAGACCAGAAAGAATCATTTTTTCTTAATAACTATAAGATACTATTAAACTTAGAAAAACAAATTAATTAAACATATAGGAACTAATGAAACAATATTTAATTAACAATAAATCAAATAAAACACAAAGCAAAAGCATTAATGATTTTGAAAAGAATATTTAAGAGAAAAAGTTTACACTAATTGCTAATCAAAATAAAAGAGAATAATATTTTAAGACTGGATTAAATATGAAAAAGATTATCTTGCTTATTGCTCTATGCCTTGTTTTTTCTTCCCACCTTTTTGCTTGGAGATCTCAGGAAATGGAAGTAAGAGTATTTCTGAATTCACAGCAAGATTATCAAATATTGCATACGCTCAAACTTAACGGTGATGTTTATCCCAACGGCGAAGCTTTATTGTATGTAATTCCATCCGAATTGGAAATGTTAAAAGCAACCGGGCTCAAATATAAGATCGAGCGTGCAGACCTGAATGAATTTTCTCGTCTATTCTGGGAAGATAGGGATTTAACACGTGAATTTTATCATACTTATTCAGAAATTGTAGCTCTGGCAGACAGTCTGGCAACTACATTTCCAGACATCTGTGAAAAGCATTTGTTTGGTACTTCCGTGCAAGGCAGAGAACTTGGTGCTCTTAAAATTAGCGATAATGTTTCTATGGATGAAAATGAAGCAGAAGTAATGTTCGATGGCGGTATTCATGGTGATGAAATAGGATGTTCTGAAAATTGCATACGTTTTGCAAGAGATCTGTGTCTTGATTACGGTATTGATCCCGACATTACAGACCTGGTAGATAACCGCGAGATCTGGATATATTACATGGTGAATCCCGATGGGCGTGTAGCAGATAGCCGTTATAATGCTAATGGTGTAGATCTTAATCGTGATGCTGGCTATATGTGGGATGGCTGGGGAGGAAGCAGCGGTGCATTTTCTCAAATTGAATCAAAAGCATTGAGAGACGCAACTTATAGCAGACAGTTCGTGGTGCATACAACATATCACAGTGGAACTGAATTTATTTCTTGCCCCTGGAGCTATCGTGCTGACCAATGCCCGGATTTCAATCATATAATTCAACTGGCAGGTGTGTATTCCTCGACTTCAACATATCCAAATTTAGAATATGGACAGGGTTGTACGGGAATGTATCCAATTAACGGCAGCACAAAAGATACAAATTATGGTGCTGCCGGTGCGATCAGTTGGTCGATGGAAATTTCTTATTCCAAGCATCCTCCCACTTCGCAGATCCAGCTTTATTATCAACGTAATGTTCCGGCAATGCTTGCAATGATTGAATACGCAGGTTATGGATTAGAAGGAGTAGTAACCGACATTAACACAGGTGAGCCGGTTGCAGCAACAGTTTTTATAAACAACTATTTTCCATGCTATACAGATCCTGCATTTGGTGATTATCATAAATATGTTTTACCGGGCACTTATGATATTACGATCGTAGCAAACGGTTATGAAACTCAGACAATAGCTAATGTTATGGTTACAGCAAATAACGCCACAGCTATGGATTTCCAGCTTCAGCCTTCAGTTGAAGATACTTTTTATGGATATAAATTTTCTGCAAGCCGGATTCCTGACAACAATACAGGGGATGAGGGAAACACTCCAGCTTCTCTTGGCGAACCCGATAATATCAATTACTCCGTTGGAAAAGATGGATGGTGTGTAATTGATATGCAATATCCTATTATTGATGGTAGCTTTAATGATTTTACTGTTTATGAAGGGGACAGCTCTCCTGAAGGATTCGACTGCTATGCAGGAAATTCTATTGACGGTCCTTTTTACTTAGTCGGTTCAGGTTCAGGAACTACAGAATTTGATCTAAGCGGTTCAGGACTTGCAGAAGCTCAGTTCATAAAGATAGTTGATGACGGAGATGGAACTCAAACAGCTCCGGATGCCGGTTTTGATCTCGATGCGATCTCAACTGAATTTATTCAAGGAGCAAATCTCGTTATTGATAACTACTATATTGATGATTCTGCTACTGGCAACAATGATGGTGTGCTCGATCCGGGTGAGCAAGCCGATCTCTACATTATTATGCGTAACAACGGCACTGAGACTGCTTCGAATATTACTTCTTTGCTTAGTTGTACTGATCAGTTCATAAATGTCATTGGAGAACTGGAGCCCTATGGTAATATCGAACCGGGTGAAATGGATACTTCATGGGTTACAGTTGCCGCCTCTGCCGGTACACCCAATGGACATACAGCACATTTTTCACTCGATCTGCATTGCAATAATAACAGTTTTTCAAGTGTTTACACATTAACAATTCACATCGGCTCTATGCCATGCGAAGATTTTGAGACAGGAGATTTCAGTGCTTTCAATTGGCAGATGGGTGGCAATCTTGACTGGACAATTGATTCTAATAATGCTTATGAAGGAATGTATTGTGCTCGCTCCGGTGCGATTGTTCACGATCAAACTACCGAAATATCTGTTACAATGGATATGACCGGCGGGCAAATATCCTTTTATAGAAAGGTCTCTTCAGAAAACAATTATGATTTTCTACAATTTTTTATAGACGGCACAATGCAGGGTCAGTGGTCAGGTCAAATGGACTGGTCGCAGGTGTCATTTTCTGTAACAAGTGGCACACATACTTTCAAATGGGTTTATGATAAGGATGGGAATACTATAGGTGGAAGCGATTGTGCTTGGATTGACAAAATATATTTTCCTGCACCGATTCCAACTTATCCAATTATTTACCTTGCACCTACAACCATCAATTTCGGACAGGTATTTATTGGTGCGGATTCGACTGCCCATTTTGAGATAGAGAATGTTGGCGGAGGTACTTTGACAGGTACTATAACTACTCCGGATGGTTTAACTGTCATGGAATCCGGTGGCACAACTCCTGTCACAGTTCTTGACTACAGCTTAACCAGCGGAGAAAGTCAGGATTACGACCTGATATTCTGTCCGACTGTTGTACAAATTTATGATGAGCCGGTTTCTGTATCAGTGTTTCCTCTTCAGATGGAATATATAATTATTTATGGAGAAGGTGTTCCTCAAATCGGGCTTGATGATCCTGAATTTTTCACAGAAACCAGACTTTTCGGCAACTTCCCGAATCCAGTTGGAAATGCTACTGTGATTTCATATCAGCTCAAAGGAAGCACACAAACGCAGGATGTTTCCATCGATATTTATAATATTCACGGAGATTATGTTACAACGATCAAAGGTGAAAACGGGAAAGCTATTTTGGATTGCACTCAGCTTGGGAATGGTGTTTATCTTTACAGATTGCATTATGAGGGCGCAGTTCAAATACAAAAAATGGTAATACTAAAATGAGGTAATATGGAATTGTCAAAAAGAGCAATAGATATACAAGCATCACCGATAAGGAAACTTGCTCCCTATGCCGATGAAGCAAAAGCAAAAGGCATACACGTTTATCATCTCAATATCGGGCAACCGGATATTGAAACTCCTAAAGAGATCATGGATGTGTATAAACATTTCGATGAGAAAGTGTTGAGTTATGGTCCTTCTCAGGGACTGTTGAAATACAGGCAAAGTCTTGTCAGATATTATGAAAAGCACAACATGCCCTTAAAAACAGATGATATAATAGTAACTACTGCCGGTTCGGAGGCAATTATTTTTGCACTTCTGGCAACCTGTAATGCAGGAGATGAAGTCATAGTTCCTGAACCGTTTTATACAAATTATAACGGCTTTGCATCCATCGCAGGCGTTCATATTAAACCGCTTACCACCTATGCTGAAGACGGATTTGCATTACCATCAAACGAGAAGATTATTGAGTGCATAACAGATAAAACAAAAGCAATTCTGTTCAGCAATCCTGGAAATCCAACCGGTGCAGTGTATCTCAAGAATGATCTTGAGCGATTAGCAGACATTGCCCTGAAGCACAACCTCTATCTTATCTCTGATGAAGTGTATAGAGAATTTGTGTACGACGGTCTTTCACACACAAGTATTCTTCATATTAACGAGATTGAAGATCATGCAATTATGGTTGACAGCATATCCAAGCGATATAGTGCATGCGGTGCGAGAATTGGCTGCATCATTTCAAGAGATCGAGTACTCATGCAGGCAATTCTGAAATTTGCTCAAGCACGGCTCTGTCCTCCAACGATCGACCAGCTCGCTGCGAATGCAGCAGTGGATATTGAAGATGCATATTTTATTGATGTGCTGCAGGAGTATGATAAACGCAGGAACATCGTATATAATGAAATTCAACAAATCGAAGGAGTGGTTTGTGTCAAACCTGAAGGAGCTTTTTATATTATCGTAAAATTGCCCATCGATGATGCAGAGGATTTCGCCAAATGGATGCTTGAAGAGTTCTCAGACAATAATGAAACAGTTATGTTCGCACCGGCAGAAGGATTTTATGCGACTCCCGGTCTGGGCAGAAATGAAGTCCGTCTCGCTTATATTTTAAATGAGAATGCACTAAAACGTGCAATGTTCCTATTCCGAAAAGGATTACAGGAATATATGGAAAAAAAGTAATTAATCGGAGTTTTATATGAAGCATATAATTTTTATCATACTGTTTATATTGATGAGTTCATCTTTATTCGGAGAAGTGATCGAGCTCTCACCAACCAAAACAATGGTCGATGTTTTTCATTTTGATGAAAAGAATGTTTTATTACACATCTCTTTAGACAAATTCGAGAGATCGGTTCAGCAAAAAAATGATGTCATATTTGATAATCTCTTTGTCGATTCGTGGAGCAGATTGAGAAAAGAGGGCTATCCTGCGTTACCTTCGATCAGAAAAATGGTCATGGTTCCCAAAGAGGGCTCAATCGATGTAGATATTACTGTATTGCACAGCACAGAGTATGAGAATATTCATCCATTTCCGGCTCAACCCCCAGCAGTTGATAATGATGCCTTTGATACACCTCCTTTTACCTATGATGAGCAATTCTATACTTCTGAAAATACCTATCCGGAGAAAATGTACTCTATTTCTGATGTGTACACAATTCGCGGATTAAGCTTTGTATATCTTACCATAACGCCATTCCGGTATCATGCTTCAAGCAATATCCTATCTATAGCAGATGAATTTGAGCTTTCATTAAATATATCCGGTAATTATGAATTTGACGACCGGCTTTATTCAAAATATTTAAGCTCGATAGTTATTGATAATGCAATAAATCCTATCTATGAAATTCCTGATGGATCGAGTCAGAAAAGTGTGGATGGTGCGGATCTGATTATTGTCACTACCTATGATTTTATGGACGCAGCCGAGACGCTTAAAGAATGGAAATCTCAGAAGGGATTTTATACAGATATTGCCTACTTAGAGGAAATCGGATCAACAGCATCGTACATTTATACATATTTATTTTTAGCGTATGAGATTTGGGCTCTTCCTCCATCTTTTGTGATCTTTTTGGGAGATTCGGATATTGTGCCTACAAATTATATTCCAGATCAGCTTTCGGGAGGAGTTCTTGGAAGTGACAGGCCTTATGCTTGTATGGATTCTGATTTTCATCCTGATATCGGCTACGGAAGAATCTCTGTAAATGATGAGCAGCAGGCATTTGTAGTGATCGATAAGATTATTCAGTACGAGAAAAATCCGCCTGTGCTTTCATCTTTTTATGAGCATACAGTCCATGCCGGATATTTTCAGGACGATGAGCACAATGGCTATGAATCAAGAAGATTTATTAAAACATCAGAAGAAATGCGTGACTTTCTACTCACTGAAAATTATGATGCAGAAAGAATTTATGTAACCGAAGGATCTATAAATCCAACCAATTATAATAATGGTTATTATGCAAACGGAGGACCAATTCCTGATGAATTATTAAGAGCCAATGGCTTTCCCTGGGATGGGAATGCAACTGACGTTACAAATGCAATTAACAATGGTTCTTTTATAATAACTCATCGAGATCACGGCTATACGGGTGGTTGGGGAGATCCTGCATATAGCACAGGCAATATCATGCAGCTTACTAATGGCGAACTTGTGCCTATGGTTTTCAGCATTAACTGCCAGACAGGGTGGTTTGATAGCGAAACAGATACGGATCCAGGTACCTCTTTCGAATGCTTCTGTGAAGAATTTCTTCGAAAAGATAATGGAGGAGCAGTCAGCACTGTCGGGGCATGCAGAAATTCCCTGAGCGGTTATAATGATTATCTTGCTCTTGGCATGATAGATGGAATGTGGAATAATTTCTTTCCTGATTCTGGGTCCGATACAAATGGCTATCTCGGTTATGTGCTTTATAATGGGATGATCATAATGGAAGAAATGTGAGGAGGATCTTTAACGGAATATGAGTTCGATATTTTTCATGTAATTGGTGATCCGACAATTCAGATATGGCGAGAGCAGCCCCAGGAAATCACTGCAATCCATGATATCAGCTTTACTTATGATGTAACTTCAATCCCGATCACTACGAATATAAATGAAGGAATTGCATCTCTTGTGGTGGATGGTGAGCTTGTAGGAAAAGCAGAATTCTCTTCATCACCTTTCGATTTATATTTATCTGAATCTTTATCTGCACCCCAAGCAGGTGTTATAACTATAACAGCCCGTGATCATCAGCCCTACTTTCAAACCGTGACCTTTATTCCCCCAAATGGAAGTTATGTTATTATTGATAGCTTCTCAATCTCAGATTTTAATGGAAATAATGATGGAGAATGGGATGCAGGCGAGGAAATTCTCTTAACATATAGTTTGAAAAATGTCGGGAATGAGCCGGTTGATACTGTTGTTGTTGAGATAGATACTGATGAAAGTTATCTACAGATCGATCAACCTACCACAACAATTATCGGTTTAGAACCGGGTGAGTCTGTGACTTATAATACAGATGCATTAATATCAATTGATTGCAACGATAATCAGCTTATCTCTTTACAAGCAACAGTAGAAAATTTCGAAGGTGATTTTATTGATGTCCAATATTTCTATGTTGTCAAACTGCCAAAGATCGCACTGCCTGTGGATTCTATCTATTATGAAGTGTATAACAATACGGTTGCGGATATCCCTTTTGAAATTCAGAATATCGGTGCTGATACACTGCGATGCAAATTGATCAATCATTCTCATCAATGCGCTGATCTCACGGAAAGTGCTTCTTATCTTACTATACCTCATGTGGCTGAATTCGATGATATGAGCGAGCTTACTCTTATGATGTGGCTCAAATTCAGTGAGTTATCACAACCGGGTTTTATCCTGAATAAAGGTGTAATAAGTGGTGATTTTAGTTTTACAGTTTCTATGACGAACAGCTCGACTTTATTATACAAGTTCAGAAACGCATCAGGAACAGATTTGCAAAAAACAGCAAGCTTGGATATTGCATTTGATGAATGGTACCATCTCGCATTTGTTGTTGATGAAACTTCCATTACATCCTATTTGAATGGTGAATTGCTTTATTCTGATGCTTTTATTTCTCCGATCTATACGACAACTTCCGATATTTTGGTTGGCACATACGTGAATTCTGTTTATGAGTTTGAGGGATACATTGATGAGCTTGCGATCTATACCTCAGCGTTATCACAAGGCGATCTGCAAGATTTGATGTGCTCTACTATTAGAGAAATTCCAGCAGATCTTCTTAGTTACTACAAGTTTGATAATGATACTCAACTTATAGATTATACGGGCTATAATGATGCGCTTCAACAAGGTATTGTCAACTTTGAAGCTTCAGGAGCACCTGTCACGACTTGGTTTGGCTTTGACTGTTCGGAACTGGTTATTGAGCCCTATCAAAATCTTATAATGGATATTTCATTTAATACCTTGGGGTATGATCCGCAACTATTCTCATCAAATATGGAGATCACATCCAATGCAGAAAATAGTAGTGATTTAATGATACCGATCGAGCTGCTGTATGAGCCATATAGTGTTGATAATAATGATATAAACAGTAATCTATCCTTCTTCTATTCAAATCCATTTTCACCTCATGATGAAATACAGTTCATTCTTAAGACACAGCAGCATATTTCTGTTGATATTTATAATCTTCGAGGACAATTCGTTACAAATCTTGTTGATGATATGTTAACACCTCAGCGCTATTCTTATCAATGGAGTGGAAAGGACCATTCAGGGAAAACTGTAGAGAACGGGGTGTATTTCATTAGAATAAATTCTGAAGAGAGCACGAGCTTCAAGAAAATGGTTTTCCTGAGATAATATAAAGAGCAATGGTATCAGAAAGAAACAGAATTTTATTACTTATTAGTAGTATCGTTTTGTTTTTTCCTTTTGCTCTATCTGCCATTCAGAATACCCAGCTTGTAGATTCTCTCATAATGTACGGGAGAGAAGATATTGAGCTGGGGCATTACGATAATGCAATAGACTTTTTTTTACATGCTTTAGATTTAGCACAGAACATTGAAGATAAAAGCCGGTTAATGGATATCAACAAACTGTTATCAGAAACTTATGAGAAGAGGGGAGATTACAGATCGGCAAACATATATTTAAGAAAACTTCAAAATATACAAGATAGCCAATTTCTACTGCAATTAGAAAAAATTCATTTTTACGAACAGGATAATGTGAGACCGATAAAACATCAAACGTATATTGAAAAACTTGAAATAGCGAAAAAAAATCAGCTTATCATATCCCTTATTCTCCTTTTTGTGATACTATTTATCTCATTTATTATTATCATTCTTAAAGACAAGCATTCCAAGAAACGAATGCAATTGATTATAGATGAGCAAATCCATAGTTTGAGAGAAAAAAATCTTCAACTGGACAAGGAAATGAAAGAAAAAGGAATAAGTGAGGAGAAATTCAAAACTATATTTAACTCAGCTACTGACTCAATAATTATTTATGATATAAATGATTATAGTATCATAGATTTTAATGATAGATCTTGTGAATTATATGGTTATACAAGGGAAGAGTTTAAGAATCTGTCTGTTGAAGATCTTTCTGCACCTTCAATGGCTTTTAGGGATCCGTCCGAAGCAAAGATTTATTTAGAAAAATTGTTAAATGGAGAAGTGGTTTTTATAGAGTGGGAAGCGAAAAAAAAGAGCGGCGAAATATTTTGGCATGATCTACGAGCAAAAATATCATTAATTGACAATGAAAAAAGGATATTGGTTTTCGCAAGAGATATCACAGAACGTAAGAAAGCTGAGATGGAATTGAAAGAAAGTCAGGAACGTTACAAACAATTAATTGATAACTCTCCTTCGTTAATACTGGAAGTTGATGCAGAAACTTTTGAGATTATAAATTGTAATCCAGCGATGGCGAAAAGCTTTGGTATTACAGTCAATAAAATCATTGGAAAAGATATAAGAGAATTACTTCCAGACGAAATATTTAAAAGCAGAATAGCGATTGCTCGGAAAGCTTTGGAAAAAAATAGAACTATAGTATATGAAGATTACAATAAAGGGCGATTCTTTTACAGCACGTTTATACCATTAGTATCATCTAATAGAACGACTCTTCAAATTGTTGCCTATGATATTACTGACCGCAAACAAGCTGAAATGGAATTGAAAGAAAGTGAAACCTTATTGCAGTCACTCATATATAATCTTCCACTCGATTTTTATGCTAGAGACAGAAATGGAAAGATGTTTATGCAGAGTGCACGTTCAATTGAGAAGTGGGGCGACCAGACCGGAATGACTGTTGATGTTATTAAAGTTGAGGATTCCATTAAAAAGAAATGGCGAAAATGGTTCAGTTCAGCTCTTTTAGATAAAATCGTGAAGGATGAATATCAAATTCATGTGGATAACGCGCTGCATTATATGAGGGTTTTATTAGCTCCTATAAAGAAAGATAATGAAATCATAGGAATTTTGGGAGTAGATATTGATATCACTGAAATAAAGAAAAATGAAAAGAAATTATTGCTTTTGAAGGATGATCTGGAAAGCATTGTTGAAACAGAAATTGAGAAAAGAAAAAATCAATATGAGCTTCTTATCCAGAAATCTAAGTTAGAATCCATTGGACAGCTCGCAGCAGGTATTGCTCATGAGATAAATCAGCCAATTGGATTGATATCGCTGGGATTGGATAATATTTCTGAAAGATTAAAATCCGGAAGTGAGGTTTCGGAGGAGTATATTAAAGAAAAAATTGATAAAATCTTCAAATATATTGAACGAGTTCACCAGATTATTGACCATATAAATACATTCTCACGAGATCAGAAGGACATAATATTTGATGAAGTAAATATTAATAATGTTATAGAACAAGCTCTATATATGATCAGGATGCAATATGAAGATCATGACATTCATTTTGATCTTCACTTTGGCAACCTACTTCCATCAATACTTGGAAACTCATACAAAATAGAACAAGTTATTCTTAACCTCCTATCAAATTCCTATGATGGTCTGGAAACTAAAAGTAAAGATAATATCGAATTACACAAAACAATAACGATCAAAACTTTTCAAAATGGGAAGTATGTGTATTTAGAATTCACGGATAATGGAATTGGCATGTCATCAAAAGAAATGGAGAATATCTTTAATCCGTTTTATACTACCAAAGATCCGGATAAAGGAACAGGGTTGGGATTATCTATTTCCTATGGTATCCTGCAGGAGATGAATGCAGAGATTTCAGTGAAGAGTAAACCGAATAAATTTACAACTTTTACAATTAAATTTCAGTCCTGTTGAGGAAAGAAAAGTTAAGCCCGTAGTATTTTTGCAACAACTGTTCGATATCGACCAAATATAAATAAATCCCGTAATCCACTACAAACAAGTCAATTCGTGAGATTTTACATAAATTTTTTATTAAAAAGTTGACCGAAATCGAACAATTTGTCAATAAGTAAAAAAACGTGATTTTTCGTTATATGGCTATCAGTAGGCGAGTTAGCATAATTGGCACGGTAATTGCTTATATAATGCATTATGGATATTACTATGAATATACTTTTAGTAAACTTTAAAGAAGGCAAGCAGAAAGAGCTTGATGAGTTCCTTAATACTCAAGGTTACAAAGTATATTTTGCTGATACTGATCTGCAAGCAGTTCAGATTCTCAATAATACAAACATTAGTGATGTAATAGTCCACCTTACAAAAATATTGAATATTGGATTGATAAATTATATCAATCATCATTACTCTGATCTTCGTGTATTATTGGTGACAAATAATTATGTTGAGCAGGCAATTTCTATAATTAAGAACAGTGCCTGTGAAATACTTCATGAACCCTTTACGTTGGCTGAATTCAAGGAAATACTGCAAAATTAAGTATTTATGAATACGCATATGAGTTATTACTATGTTGGCTCGACTTATCAAATCGGATGGAGGAATTTCGAGGAGAAAGGTAAGCTTTCTTTATGGAAGAACTCAAAATTCTCATCTTAGATGATGAAACGGGATATCGTGAGGGGATCGAGGAGTATTTATTAACGCAGGGCTTCACTGTTTTTATGGCGGAGAAGCCCTTGGAGGGGTTTCAAATATTAAAAGATGAACCATTCGATATTGTCATACTCGATATCAAATTACCGGAAATGAACGGAGTGCAGGTTCTCAGAAAAATAAAAAAATCCTATCCGGAAACTGAGATCATTATGATCACAGCTCATGGAGATATGGACAGTGTTATTGAATCCTTAAGATATGGCGCTTCGGATTTTTTCACGAAGCCATTTCGCCTTATTGATTTGAAAACAGCTATAGAACGAACTAAAAGATATATTACACTTCAGAATAGGATCAATGATCTGAAATTCCAATATGATCATCTCATCTCTCAGATAAAAGATGCTGATGGCACTATAATGATCGGTAAGAGTGATTCAATTAAAGAGATACTCAATCTGATGAAAAAAGTTGCGAGTACTGACAACACAACGATCCTGATAACTGGAGAAAGCGGCACGGGAAAGGAAATTGTAGCTCGTGGAATCCATGCATTAAGTGCTCGAAAAGATCACACTTTTTTAGATATTAATTGCAGCTCAGTTCCGGATAGTCTTTTTGAAAGTGAATTTTTTGGTCACAAAAAAGGCGCATTTACAGATGCTATAGAACATAAATCGGGATATTTTGAGGTAGCCAACCATGGCACTATATTTTTAGATGAGATCTGTGATATGCCAAAACATATGCAGACTAAACTTCTGAGAGTTCTGGAGGGGAATGTTTTCAGAAGAGTCGGAAGTAATAGAGATATAAAATTTGATGTACGTGTAATATCCGCAACGAATCAGGATATTGATGATTTTGTAAAGAATAATGATTTTCGAGAAGATCTCCTATATCGTCTTAATACATTCCGCATTCATATTCCTCCGTTACGGGAAAGAAAAGATGATATAAAACCCTTGCTGGACTATTTTGTGAAAATATTCTCGAAAAAATTAAAGAAACCGATAAAAAATGTAAGCAATCGAATCTATGATTATCTACTTAATTATAATTTTCCAGGAAATGTAAGAGAATTAAGGAATATGGTGGAGAGGGCATTGATAATCTGTGACGACTCAACGCTGCGGCTCGAGCATTTTACTCATATCGTAAAAAAAACGCCGGAAGCTGATGAAAATTCATTGGATCTGTCAATTCTTGAAAACAAAGAAAAAGAAATGCTCACAAAAGCGTTGGAAAGATCAAATAATAATAAGACAAGCGCAGCAAAACTTTTAAATATTTCCCGTTCAGCACTGAACAGGAAGATTGAGAAATATAAATTATAACATAAGGAGAAGATGTATGAACAAAATACTTTTGATCGGATTGATAGTATCACTTGTTATAATTCCGGGCATTATTGTTAGTTTTTTCATCAAGAGAAAGGATGATTTGCATATTAAATAGAAATCAATATAATTGAAATTCGTAAAATCATAATTTTCCTTGAAATTTCTTGACAATCCGTACCCTCAAAATTCTGTAACATATCAAAACATGCTGGAGGCAGTATGAAAAATAAATATATCGTTTTATCTATTCTATTATTTTTTATAACCATTCCACTGTATGCTCAATCAATAATCTGGGAAGAAGATTTTGAGACAAATCCCGGCACATGGACACTTGATCAGAATTGGAGCATTCAGGGTGGAGCACTCAAGCTATCATGGTCACCTACAGTTGCACCTTACGATCTAAGTGCGATCTCACCTCCGATCAATCTGCCTTCAAATGTAGGCGATCTGATTGTTTCTCAATTTATTGATGAATATCCTGATAATAATGGAGAAGTTGCAAACGTTGAACTGATACATCCGGGAGGAACAACTGTTCTGTGGAGCTTTGATCTGGTTGGCAATAACTGGGGATATTCTGGAGGTAAAGATATTAGCTTCTCACTATTACCATACGCCGGACAGCAGGTTCAGATAAAGTTCCGAAGTTATGGAGGAAGCACCTTCAATTTTAATTATTGGTACATCTATAATGTAGCGATCAATGCTTCCCTTGATCACGACCTTGCAGCAACAAATATTACCGGAAATAGTGTATTGAATGTTGGTCAGCAAGGGTTATGGCATGTGACAGTGAAAAATACTGGATTGAATACTGAAACAAATTATGATGTAAGTCTTATGCGGGAACCAGGCATAGTGCTGGGCACTACTTCAGTGACGACTCCAATTGATCCTGATGAAGAAGTGATCTATGATTTCAACTGGACACCCGATATCAGCGAAGTGGTTGATCTCTATGGACAAGTGACTCTAACAGGTGATGAGTTCTTAGATAATAATACTACGAATCCCTTCCAGGTAAATATATATCCTGATGATCCTATTCATGTACTTGTGTGGGATAATGACAACAACTCTGATATAGAAGGCGTCGGTACACAGGTTTTTCTTCAAGATGCGCTCACTGCTAATAATGTAACCTACGATACTTACACTTACCTTCCTGCAGATCTTTCACCTTATGACGCCATTTTTGTTGCTCTTGGCATCTATTGCGTAGGATGAGGTACTACACCTCCAGGTTCCGTCGGAACCTCTGATCAGACAAAATTAATTAACTATCTTAACGCCGGCAACCCAATATATATTGAGGGTTCGGATTTTGGCTATTCACATCAAGGGACAGCGTTCTTAACCAGTTTTGGATGTTCCTTCTTAGCACACACAACGCAAAATATCGGCACGATGACTGGCAACTCAGGCACTATTGGAGAGGATTATATATTTCCTTTCACCACAAACAATGATGCAAATTACTCTGTTGACGCAATAGGTGGTCTTCTCAGACATGTTGCTTTTTATTCTGATGGCGGATTTTCGCGTACTATTACTTATAATGGATATAACTACAGCACAATTGCATCAACTCCAATTCTTGGCGGAATGGAAGATACTGCCGATAACTCAAAAGCTGATCTCATGGGAACTTATCTTGGTTACTTATTGAAAATCAATGGCATAGTAAGAGGAGTTGTCACAGATATTAACACAGGAGATCCTATTGAAAACGCAACAGTAAGTGTTGGTGATTATGATGGTCTAACAAACTCTTTTGGCCTTTGCGCTATTGAAGTACCTCCGGGCTCCTACACTGTAAGTTGCACGCATCCGGATTATAATAATTATATCCATCCCACCCAAGTCGTTATAGATTACAATGAAACCTGCTGGGTGGATATTCCACTTGAACCTATTGTTTCTGTTGATGATTTCGAGCAATGTGATCGCATAACTCGGATCTATCCAAATCCATGTGCTGCACATATTTCAATCGAATATTTTATTAAATCGTCCGGGAATGTCGATATTGCAATTTATAATATTATAGGGCAAAAGGTTTGCACATTGGTAAATGACATTCAGGAAATTGGATATCATAAGATAACTCTTGATAATTCCGATACGGTGAATACAAAACTTTCTTCTGGAATTTATTTTATGAAATTGCAGACGGAGCATCAAACGAATATTGAGAAATTTTTAATTGTAGAATAGAATAAACTCGTGTTAATAATGAGCCAGTTCCAATTGTGAACTGGCTTTTTTTCTGTAAAAAAAATGGTAGCCCCAAGGGGAATCGAACCCCTGTTACCGGAATGAGAATCCGGCGTCCTTACCCCTAGACGATGGGGCCACGTGGGAATTGTTTATTTTGTGCTGGAATTAGCTGTCAAGAATTACGAATTTTGAAAGGATACACATATTCCAGATAAATTATCTTCTAAAAACATAGAAGAAACAACTTTAGACGAGAGGTGTGTAATGTTAAGCAAAGTTAATAAA
>JACNJG010000021.1 GCA_014382685.1 Candidatus Cloacimonadota bacterium | reverse complement strand
TTTGACGAAGTGGGTGTTGCTCATAATTAGTTAAATTATACTATAGTAAATAAAAAAGGCGAAATCGTAAATGATCTCGCCTTATTTTTTTTGTAAGAATTCAGTTAAGATAAATACTTATCAGCAAAGAACTTGAAGAAATCCTTTTGAATGGTTTTCTTTACCGATCGAAGGGCACGGTTTTGTGCTTCGGTCAGATTAAGATGACCTTCACGATCACTCTTTGTATAGAGCACTGCCTCTGCGTTGCTGATCTTATCAATAATTGTAATAGTGAGTTCCCAGCGAACGAATTCTTCATCCCTTTCAAGATCGATCTGCGAAATTGCCAGCGAGCTCTCGATCCGGAAGTCTATATAATCCGCATCCGCTGCTGTGGCATACACAGTAAAACCGAAGTTGTTGAATACTTCCTTAAGATAATCCTCGAGATAATCTTTATAATCACCTGAACCTGCCACTACTACATGGATAGTTTTTGCAAAAGTGTTTCTTTCTGCTGCAAGCTTCTCGAGCGGTTGCTTTAGTTGCATACCTGCATTTGAAGGAGAAATGATTCGAAGCTGGGCATTCAGAATTTCATTTTGTTCTGCAAGTTCGATTGCTTCGCTTAGATATTTCAATTTATCAAGTTTTGAAGAGCTACCTTCGTATTGAGAATAAAATTGCTCGATCTTCTGTGTGTTTTGAATGATCTCATTATGATAAATATCCTCGGTTTCACTTCTGTTGAGATAGGCAATGACATAGTACTCACCGCTGTTCGGATCAAAATAGGAATCTCCGATCTTCACATTTTTCAGAGTTTGTTCACTCTGTATCTGAGTAAGATTTCTCATTTTTTCTTCGGCAGTAAGTGAAGTTTTATCTCCAACAGTGGTTTCTTCAAACTTCTGCGTAAGTGTTTCATCGGATTTGATCTCTGCCTGAAAAATCTTTGAGAGATTGGAATAGGCATCTTTTTCTGCTGATTTTTTTGTGTCTCCGGAACCGACTGCAGATAGGTATAAGGCATCTTTATATTCTGATTGAGGGTTCATGATCCATTTTGGTGCCTTGTTCTTTTTTGCTGTGACCATCGAAGGAGCGCAAGACATAAAGATCATTATGAATAATAAAATAAATTTTCTCATGTTAATTCCTAATCTAAATAATGTGATTCAATTATGTTAAGTTGATTTTTCCTAATTTCTTTCTGCTCGGTGAAATCTGAAAACACGAGCGAATTGTTCTGATCAAAATAATTGATCCTTATACTATGAATGCCGGGTTCGACTGCAACATTGCCAATATAAGCCATTGCAGGGAAGAAGCGGGAAATTCGAAGATCGGCATTCTCAGTAGCATCGACTGCGGCATCTGTTGCGAACATAGCAATTGACCCCAAAATACCGCCACCAACCTGATTGACCATTTCCTGTTTACCCTGCTCTGCGAGTAATCCTTTTACAATTGTTCGGGTTATTGTTTTCAAATAGATCAGGGGCTCTTTGATCTTATAGGTAACAAAGGCAACATTCTCAATACTTTCCAGAGGGTACATTTCATACGCAGGTTTATCATCTATCATAACCTCGATTCTGCTAATATCTGTACCTAACTTTTCCATATAGGGAAGAGGAAATTTGAAATGATAACCGGGTTCGATGCCTTCCCATTCGATCAAATCAAAAGATTCCAGTTTCTGATAACCACCTTCAGGCAATTCTGATGCAGTTGCGATGATCAACTTATTTTTGTCTGTGTGAACCCAGAGAGTATTTGTCTTTTTTTCCGGTGAGTTACCTACGAATGTAAGAAAATATAGTTGAGCTTTATCTGTATCTGCGAGGTATTTATCCAGTTCGGGTTGAGTAAAATCATAAACAATGGGCTGAAGTTCAAAAGCTTCTTCAATTTCTGCCAAATCGATCCTGGCATCATCATATTTGCCATCAGCTTGGTATATGAGCATACTTAGATATCGAGCAAGTGCCGAGTTGTGAAATTTGTTGTCTCCGATCTTGAATTCCTTTTTCTTATCCTCGGATTTGTTATACTGTTTTGCGATTTCCTCGTACTTGTCTTCAAGAACATTAAGTTTGTTGTTCACCCTTCTGATCTCAACAAAGGCATCTTCGGGTTTGTTTAGATGTAGATAGTTCAACGCTTTAAATATATTCAGATAGAGATCTTCATAATCTTCACCAAAATAATCAAGCGCATTATCATTCAACAGAAGTGATGCAGCAGCTTTTCCGACACTCTTTGTATAAAGGTCTTCAATTGCGTATTCGGCCTCTGTAAGGAATTCATTGCTTAGCTCGTAATCTCCACAATAGTGATAGAGCATTCCCATATCGAGGTAGAATAATACTTTTTCCTTTTCTTTATAGAATTTATCCTTTGACTCCTCGATCTGTACAACGCAAGCATCGTAATCTCTTTGTCTAAGCTTATCTGCCACTCCAACGTATTGACCCTTTGAGGTGCGCATACTTGAACAGCCAATAAAAGCAGCAAAGAGGAACGAGGCAATGAAAATTGGAAGTAATATTTTTTTCATTATTGTCACCATTTTAGTTTTGATTGTGCTACGAATTTTTTGATCTTCTTTGAACCCATCCATACGATCTCATTTGTTTCTAGATTTACAAGGTTCATATCTGCCTGGTAATACACCACTTTTTTTCCGTCAATTGCATCCTCGATAGAAGAGAGAGTTCCCTGAAGCATAAAGTCAGCACCCAGCTCTTGGGCTAATCTCTTTGAAGTTTCTTCCGATGCCTGGCTTTGCTGGTCGAGACGCTCGTCACGGATCTCGTCACGCTGTTTTTTGGCGGCTACGAAACGCACTTTACCTGAATTGACAAGTTCTCTTTCAATATCTGCAGAAAAGGTTTCTGTGTTGATATGCTCGCTTGTCTTATTGCCTATAGTGCCGACTATGACAATAGGTTTTTCCTGGTTATCACCCATCCAGCTGAAAAGCCAGTTTGCATCCAGCACGTCATCCACGATCTTTTCTGAGACCATACGTGCGTCTGCATCGTTCCAGCGACCGCTCAGATCGATTGTGGTATCAACACCTACGCGTGATACCTGCCTTGAGGGACCGCTACACGAAATGATAAGTGCAAGAACTGCGATAAGTAAAACACTCTTTTTTAACATTGTATCCTCCTGATAATATTTCATAAGCAATTTA
>JACNJG010000022.1 GCA_014382685.1 Candidatus Cloacimonadota bacterium | reverse complement strand
CCCGATCTTCGAAGGAAAGAGATATAAAAAATATGCGTTACGCACCAATATCTGGTTGCATTGCGATAATAACAGATGTGGCATCATTCCTCATGCCTTTGATGATGATTTCTGCTATGCAACCTATGCACAATATATTCTTGAGAGACCTCCGATAATCATAACACGGGATGGGCAATTGTGCTATACTGAAGACCAACCATTCAAAGCGATCTTTGATCCTGAAGAATTCACAGACAAGGAACTTGAACAGGTGTTGACAATGTATTTTCCTGATGTTCGAACCAAGCAGTTTATTGAGATCCGAACTGCAGATTCGATCCCATATCCTCTTAACTTTGCTTATCTCGCTCTGCTCAAGGGATTGCTTTATGATTGTTCAAATATTAAAACTATACATGAAATAATTACAGAATGTTTCGAATTCAAAAAAATTCTGACTTTTCAGCAAGATATAATAAAAAAGGGCTTGAAAGCAAAGGCATGTGATAAAAACATCATGGAAGTGATCCTGAAATTTATAAATCTTGCAAAAGAGGGATTGGTCAAACAAGAGCAGAAATATCTCGAACCGCTTTACAGATTAGTCGAGCTTAGAAAGAATCCTGTAGCTGTTATCAATGAAAAATTAAATGCAAAAGTGCCCCTAAAAGAAGCTCTGAAAGATTGTATTATAAATAATAACTTTACTCTAAAAAAAATGTGTAATTAGAAATATGTTAGAAAATTTATCAAATAGTTGTAAACCGATCCCAATTAAATGAAGAAGAATTTAACGGGACAAGTGAATCGGTTGCAACTAGCTATCTTCTCATTAACTGTTTCAACGGTTTCTCAATTTCTAAAACTGAACTTTTTATAGTAGACACAACAATTTTTTTTAAAATGAAATCTATTTTACCAATTTATAAAGAATTTTCTAATGAAATCTTAGAGTATCCCGACAGGTATTTTAGAGATTTCACAAAAGTCAAGCAGGAAGTTGCAAATTCCACAGCCATCTATAAAGGCGAACCGATCGCATTCCATTACCAGCCCATGTTCTTTGATGAAAGAGACGTGCAGCGCTTCGAGCAGATCGTGGAAACCTTTTCTTCTATTCTGAAAAAAGTTATCGATGAATATCTGAACAATTCGGTTTTCCGCTCATATTTTGATTTTCCTGCTCTAATGGTAAAGCTCATTCTTACTGATCCGGGATATGCAATGCCCTTTCCCATGGCACGGTTTGACATTTTCTACTCATATGATGATGATTTCCAGTTCTGTGAACTCAACACTGATGGAACTTCCGGGATGAATGAATCCAATCCCATTGAAAAAGCAGTGCTGTCATCGCAGATATTGAAGGTACTCCAGAAGAAATTCCGGGTAAGTTATTTTGAGCTTTTCCATCCCTGGATCGAGGATTTGCTGAGATGTTATGCGGAATTTTCAGGCATGGCAAATTCAAAACCAAGTATTGCGATCATGGATTGGGAAGGTGTGGCAACGATCGAGGAGTTCAAGGTTTTTCAGAAAATGCTGATGCTTAGGGGATGTAACACGGTTATTTGCGATCCGCGCGAGTTGATCTATAAGAATAAAAAATTATATCACAAAGACATTCCAATCGATCTCATTTATCGCAGGTCTTTGACTTTTGAGATCTGTGAACGTGCTGATGAGGTGAAAGATCTGATAGCAGCTTACGAAGGTGGCAATGTCTGTATGGTTGGACCATTTCGGTCTCATGTGATACATAATAAGAGGATTTTTTCTATTCTGCATGATGCAGAAAAAACAACATTCTTAAACGATGTGGAAAGAGCTTTCATAGATAAGCACATACCCTACACAAGAGACTTATCCGATCCTGAAGCTGAAGATCGTGCAAGACATAAAAAGGATGCGTATATTCTCAAACCAATGGACAGGTATGCGGCAAAGGGAGTGTTTGTCGGGGTGGATCAATCTCAGGAAGAGTGGGAGCAGAAGATCGATGCGATCGAGGATAGGGGATCTTATCTGGTGCAGAGATTTATTGAACCGCCCGTTATAGATTGTGTTGAATTCTCCAATGAAAAACCTTGGATGGCACACTATAAATATATTACAGGTTTATTTGTCTATAATGGACGTTTCAATGGAATTTATACTCGTGCCGGTACCTCGAATGTGATCGCCAGTGTAACCGGGTGCAAGATCATGCCGAATTTGTATGTAAGAGAGATGTGATGGGGGAGTTCGCGCAGATACCGCTCGTCTTCGTTACACTACGACGCAGCAAGCGGAGAAAGAAACACGCAAAGGACGCGAAGAGGAAATATGAGAAGTATAAATATAACATTTTATATGTCTCTGTGCTCTCTGTGGTGAGTAAAAAATTATGCTACTTTATATAATATTGTTTTTTGCAGGTGTCGCAGCGGGTTTCATGAACACCCTTGCAGGTGGCGGTTCCACACTTACACTTCCGGTTCTCATCCTGCTGGGTCTTCCTTCTACGGTTGCCAATGCTACTAATCGTGTTGCGATCCTGCTTCAGAACATCGTTGCAACAACGAGGTTTCAAAAGTATAAAGAGCTCGAAGTCAAACCGATCATTCATATCACAATTGCAGCAATTATTGGGGCAATTATCGGATCGATGTTCGCAGTGGAGATCAGCTCGGGGATCTATGACAAAGTTCTCGGAGTAGTGCTTATACTTATTTTGTTACTCATCTTAAAACCAAAGAAGAAAGCATTGGCAGAAAGGAAAAGCATTCCAAAATGGCTCGAAGTAGTTATATTTTTCTGTGTAGGACTCTATGGTGGGTTCATCCAGACAGGGGTAGGATTTATTTTTCTTGCCACACTTAACCTTGTGGAAGATTTTAATTTTATTAGGGCAAACGCAGTAAAAGTATTTATTATAATGTGTTATACAATTTTTGCTGTGATCGTATTCGCAATTTCAGATAAGATCATGTGGCACTATGGTTTTCTGCTTGCTGCCGGAAACATGCTCGGAGCGTTTATCGGAGTACAAGCCGCAGTGAAAAAGGGTGCGGGTTTCGTTAAAATTGTGATAACCATTGCTGTGCTCGTTGCCTGTTTGAAATTATTCGGAATTTTTAAATTACTTGGCATTCAATAACTAAGGAGCTACAATGAAAATTAAGCAACCTATAAGTTTTGCGATAGGCATTCTTATTCTTCTCATGGCATTATATATGCTTGTCTTTCTTGGCAATTGGG
>JACNJG010000106.1 GCA_014382685.1 Candidatus Cloacimonadota bacterium | reverse complement strand
AAAAAAAATGGCTCCACAGGAGGGATTTGAACCCCCGACAAAGTGGTTAACAGCCACCTGCTCTACCGCTGAGCTACTGTGGAACGCAGTGATAACCTTCTTCAAAAGATTGCCACTGTGTGTCAAGAAAAATGACACATCCGTAAGATTTACACATGTCTGCCAACTTACAAATAACAATCACTTGCATCTACCGTTAAGAAAGAATTTCTTCTCGAAAATGTATCATTATTTCTAACACGAATCGAACTCAAGTTAACTTAATATTAATAATGAAGCAAAATAATTGACAGCATTCTCAACAATAATTTCTTTTTAATTAAGAAAATTCATAGAGGATTTCTTATGAAAAAAATAATAATCTTATTAATTTTCCTTATACTGGCTCCAAACCTATTACTCTCTGACAACACGAGCACATATCCTGATTATCAAAAAATAATCGAGAGCATAAATTTGAATTTACAGCAGCAAGCTGAATTCTATGAGCAATTTCGCGATGTCCTAGGGGATTCAAAAAATATGGATAATTACGATGTAACTTACTACAAAATCGATATTGACATAGACATCGATGCGGAGTTTATCGAATCTGAAATAAGCATGCATGCACTTATTTGTGAAGATCAAACAACAGAGATCGAGATGAATTTTACTAATAATCTAACCATTACAGATATCCAGCAGAATGGTACTTCTCTAAGCTTTTCTCATGCAGATGAGATCATTAACATTCAACTTGATGATATTTACAATATCGATGATATGATCGAGATTTCAATACAATATGAGGGCTACCCGGATACAAAACTCAGTGACGGAATGAAATTTGAGTTTCACAATAGCATCCCGAATGTCTTCACAATGGTCTCTCCAAAAGGTGCAAAAAAATGGTGGCCCTGCAAAGACACTCCATCAGACAAACCGGATTCCCTCGATATCTGGATAACCTATCCTGAAGAATACGTGTGCGCATCAAATGGTCTTCTGATCGAACATGTGAATAATGGTGATGGAACGGTTACTGATAAATGGCATGAATCCTATCCGATTGCTACCTATCTCACTTCACTTGCGATCACAAATTATCAAATATATTCCCAAATATACACTTCCAGTGACGAAACTATGCCCATTAATCACTATCTTTTTCCCGAATTATATGATACCTGTGTGGATCTTTTCAGCATCACTCCGGACATGATCACTTTTTTCGCTTCTGTTTATGGTGAATATCCATTCCTGTCAGAAAAATACGGGCATGCCTTATGTGCGAACTTGAGCTGTCTTGCAATGGAGCATCAAACCTGTACTTCTTTTCGAAGCTCTTATGTTGGAGATCCCGGCGCAGAATCGACCGTTGCACACGAGCTTGCCCATCAATGGGCGGGAGATTGTCTTTCAATCGGATCATGGGCGCATGTGTGGCTCAAAGAGGGTTTTGCGCGGTATAGTGAAGCATTGTGGGCAGAACATCTTTACGGTTCACAAGGTCTGCACGATTTCATGAATGCATTGGACACTGGCTCAAATCTCGACCCATGCCTTTATCGTGATCCCGAAGGTTCTGCATCACAAATTTTTAACATCGTGATCTATTCAAAAGGTGCGTGGACAATGCACATGCTTCGTGGCGTGCTGGGAGATGATGATTTCTTTGCGACGATTTATGAACTCATGCAAGATCCCTTGTACAAATATGGAAACTTCCTAACGGATGATCTGAAAGACATGGCAGAAAATGTCAGCGGTATGGAACTCGACTGGTTTTTTCATGAATGGTTTTACAACGAAGGACGCCCATTTTATCGTTATACAACCTATACTTCGGATTTAGAAGACTCGCTCATAATAACAACTCAATCAGAGGGAACATTCGGACAAAATTTTGCAATGTATTTACCTGTTTGTGTGAACGGAATTGATTACAGCATTTTTGCAGATTCCGGGTTCAGCTACAATACAATTCCTATTGCCGGCACTCTCGATAGTCTTGTTTTCGATCCCGACAATTGGGTACTCGATAGCGGGTATCATGAGATGGTTCCAGTCCTTGATGAGATCGAAGCAACCCGCGGGGCTATATTACTCGTGTGGCAGGAATTCTTTGATCTACAGATCGAAGGATTTAATATTTATAGGAAACAAGCTGGTGAAGAATATATTAAGATCAATGATGAGACTGTTATAGGAATTTCCTATTTTGATGAGAATGTAATAGCCGGTATAGAGTACTATTATAAAATTGCTGCTGTGCTTGAGAGCGACATGCAATATGTCAGCAAATTCTCAAACGAAGTTTACGGCACGCCAATTGATTTCTCACTTGATCAGGGAATACTTGTTATCGACGAGACTGACCAGATAAATCCTGCGTTTCCAACCAATGCTGAAATTGATTCTTTCTATCAATATCTGCTGCAGGGATACGAATATACCGAATGGGATGTTGACGAACAGGGTGATCTGCCGCCACTTTCCGAAATGGCAAAATACAGCAGCGTTGTCTGGCACTCTGATGAAATATTTGCTTCTCAATTCATTGGCTATGTGTACCCGCTTAAAAGCTACTTCATTGCTGGAGGAAATATGTTCATTTCCGGCTGGAAGCATCTGCCGGGACCTTCCGATCTTTTTGAGCAATACCTCCACACTTCACTGCCCGAATACAATTCCGATGATGATTTTACTGGAGCTTTTGGCATTGGTGAATTCCCCTACCTCGATGTGGTTGAAGCAAAGGTCCCGATTCCCATGTGGGGTGATAATCTCAGCTATATTTATAAACTATTTACTGAAGATGATGCAGAAACCATCTTTACCTATGACTCCTCGATAGATGCGCCTGAATGGGAGAATATGCCATGCGCGTTGCGTTATAATGGAGATTACAACCTGTATCTTCTTGGATTTCCTTTATATTATATGAATGAGTCCGGAGCCCGACAGCTCATGCGTATCGCAATGGAGGATTTCGGGGAAGTGTATTCAACCGATCAAAACCAACCTAATGATTTCTTCATTAATGTGTTTCCATATCCTGTAAAAGATGTATGTGAAATATCATATTATTTAGAGAAGAATTCACATGTTATCATCGAAGCATATAACATCAAAGGACAGCTCATTGATAAATTAATGAATGAAGGACAAAATTCAGGAGAATACCACTTCAACTGGAGTACAAATAATATCTCAAGCGGTGTGTATTTATTGCGAATTGATGTTGGTAAAATAGAGTTGGTCAAAAAGCTTTTAATACTACATGAATAACATCATTTATCGTTTCCTTCCAGTTTATTTATAAAGACATTAAATTTCTTCTCTTCTCCTTCTATCCTTGACCAACGTTTGATTTCTTTGATTTCAATTTTATTAAATCGGGCTATTAAAATGGCTTGTTCTAAACACTGCAAATCATTCCAGAAATAGTATGCTGCCAGTCTATCCTTTACTGATTCAGTTGGCGAGATAATACGCAAATCGCCACAATCCGTGTGTAAGACTATGATATCTCGTATCGCTTCACTCCCTATAGAAAGTGGTCCAGGTGGAAATTCAATTATGATGTGTGTTTCACTATGCTTGAAGTATCTGTTCTCCTCAAAAAATCTAATTTTTGAAAGAGAAGCTTTTACTTCTGATCGTGTAACAAAATTCTGGATAATAAAGTCTAAATCACCGGAGACATATTTATTATGAGAATATATGCTCACACACCCCCCGCCGGTCAACACAACATCGATTCCAGATTTTCTTAAGTGAGTAGCTACATAAGCAGCCAATTCTTTCATATCCATATCACTTATCTTTTTCATAATTGTTTATTTCTTCTCCTTGGACGTCGACGATTGAATAGTAGCTTTTGTTTAATATCTTCCGGATAGAAATTAATCAATTTTTCAAGCATAGCTTTTAACTCTTGTAGGAAAGGATATCTTGGATTGAATTGATAAATAATTGTTTTACCCCGTGTTGCTGATACTAAAATTCCATTCTCTTCAAGTGTTTTGAGTTGATTGAGGACGGGTGTAAGTGCTATGTTGTAAAATTGTGCTATTTCTCGCGCATAACCTTTCTGGCGTGAAAAAATAAACACAAGAACTCTTTCCTTATATAATGAACCAAACAATCCTTCAAGCATTTGAACTCCTTATTAGTTCATATGAACTAAATTTGGGTTCAGTTTATTAAGTTCGAAAAATATATGTAAAGTTTTTTATTTACTGAATGGTTTTCAATTCCTTCTCTCGTTTCATTGCTTCTTGTTTTGTTTCATACTCTTCATGATAAACCAGTTCCCAAGGAACAAATTTCGCAGTCCAGCCATCAATGCCTTTATTGTGAAAGTATAATCTTCTTTCTAAATTGTTAGTGTAGCCAATGTAAATCTTATCGTGTTGTGGAGAATGTAAAACATAAGTGTAATATTTCATTGCCATGACCCTCAAAAAAATGTCTCCACAGGAGGGATTTGATCCGCCTACCGGCGGATAACAGCCACCTGCTCTACTGCTGAGCTACTGTGGAACGCAGTGATGACCTTCATCAAAAGATTGAGCTTTCGTTACAAGAAAAACGAAGCTAGGCAATCATTTGATCTTGGTCTTTTTTCTCTTTTGAGTTTATAAACTGAAAGGTCGGAGCCCCATTATCAACAATAACATCACGATTGATGAGACACTTATTCACATCCTTCATATCAGGTAGATTATACATGATGTCCTTCATGACATTCTCCATGATAGCTCTTAATCCCCGTGCTCCGGACTGCCGTTTTGTCGCAATTTCAGCAACTGCTTCCAAAGCATCATCTTCAAATTCAAGATCAACATCTTCCAACTCGAATAATGCCTGATATTGCTTGACCAAAGCATTCTTGGGTTCAGTAAGAATTCTAACCAATGCTTCTTTATCAAGTTCTGACAATGAAGTATTAACCGGAAGTCTGCCGATCAACTCAGGAATCAAGCCGTATTTAAGCAGATCTTGTGGCTGCACTTTGTTGAGAATTTCACTTCTTTTATCATCGTAAAGTCCCAGAAGTTCAGATCCAAAACCAACAGTCTTTTTATTAATTCGTCTCTCAATGATCTTTTCCAAGTCGTTGAAAGCTCCACCAACGATAAACAAAATATTTTTTGTATTTATCTCAATAAATTCCTGATGCGGATGCTTCCTTCCACCCTTGGGAGGAACATTGACCTTCTCACCTTCAAGTAGTTTCAGAAGTGCCTGCTGCACACCTTCGCCGGACACATCACGTGTAATAGAAGGCGCCTCGGATTTACGAGCGATCTTATCGATCTCATCCAAATATATGATGCCACGCTCTGTTTTTTCAATATCATAATCCGCTGCTTGAAGCAAACGAACCAAAATATTCTCAACATCTTCTCCCACGTAACCTGCTTCTGTGAGCGTAGTTGCATCTGAAATTGCAAATGGAACTTTCAGAAAACGTGCAAGTGTCTGTGCAATAAGAGTTTTCCCTGTTCCCGTAGGTCCGATCATAATAATGTTGCTTTTTTCAAGCTCTACATCTTTTACAAACTTCTGCTTAAAAATTCTTTTATAGTGATTATATACAGCAACAGAAATTGTTTTCTTTGCATTCTCCTGACCGATCACATATTCATCGAGATATTCTTTGATCTCACGCGGGGTTGGCAATTCAAAATTATCATCAACCTTTTTCTCACGTTCCTTCTCGAGGATCGTATTACAGATCGTGATACAAGTATCGCAGATGTTGCCGTCAACACCTCGCACAAGTTTGTTAACTTGATCTCGGGTTTTTCCACAAAAGGAACATTTTTGTTCTTCCATATTACTTCCTTTGAGTTATTACCTCATCGATAAGCCCGTATTCAAGGGCTTCTTTCGCATCCATGAAGAAATTTCTATCAGAATCTCTCTCGATTTTTTTGATATCATTACCCGTATGTTTACTCAGAATCTGATTGATTCGTTCCTTAATTTTTATGATCTCTTTTGCATGAATTTCTATATCCGTTGCTTGTCCCTGCACTTCGCCAAGTGGTTGATGGATCATAATTCTGGAATTGGGCAGTGCTGAGCGTTTTCCATGAGCACCTGCTGCGAGAAGTAAAGCGCCCATACTTGCAGCTTGTCCCATACAAATTGTGCAAATATCCGGTTTGATATACTGCATGGTATCATAAATAGCAAGACCTGATGTAACTACGCCACCCGGAGAATTGATATACATATGTATGTCATTTTTCGGATTGTCAGCTTCAAGATGAAGAAGCTGGGCAATAATGATGTTTGCCATGTCGTCATTCATTACAGAACCCACAAATATAATACGATCCTTTAAAAGACGGGAATAGATATCATATGCTCTTTCACCCTTTCCCGTCTGCTCAATAACCATTGGAATCAATGTCATTTTTCCTCTTTTATACTTTCATTTTTCTTGGATTCCTTTTGCTTTTTCGGCTTTTTGAAATCCACGGTTTTCTCAATATTTTTAATTATCTTATCACTTATGAGATTTTCTTTAATTTCTTCTTTATTTATCTGCTTCTTATAGAGTTCCTTGTACTTTTCCACGTCCATGCCCATTTTCTCGGCTGAATGCTTGATCTCATTTTCAATTTCTTCATCAGATACTTCTACTTTTTCAAGCTCTTTCAGTTTATTCATTACATAATATATGCGAATTTCGTTTTCTGCATAACTTTTATAGATATTTTTCATTGGAGCAAGCGCTTCTGCATTGAGATTTTTCTGCTGCTGTGTATATCTTTTCATCATATCTTCAGCATAATTATCTACAAATGACTCTGGAACTTCAAAAGGATTTTTCTCAATTATTGTATGCAAAATAAGTGACCTTACCTGGCTTTTATTTCTTTGCGAAATCTGTTCATCAAAATCTTTTTTAATTTCATCCTTTAGTACTTTCAGGGAATCAAACTCTCCAACTTCTTTTGCAAAGTCATCATTCAGTTCGGGAAGCTCAACTTTCTTCACTTCATTGACTTTGAGTACCATCTCTTTCTTTTCTGACTTTTCTGTATCATTTTTTAAAACCAGTTCAACAGTTGCAATGATCTCATTACCTTTTTCCGCACCGATAAGCGCTTTGTCAAAAGCTTTCCCATAAGTTTCCTGCCCTATTTTGTAGGAACTCTCATCTTTTTTTGTGATCTCTTTTCCATCGAATTTCAAAACAGTATAGTTGATAACATCACCCTTTTCAGATGGAGCATCCTTATCTGAGATTGTTGCATAACTTTCCTGTAATCGAGAAAGTTCATCATCGATCATCTTCTTGGTTACTTTTTCGGGTTCGAATTCCACAGAAAAATTTTTGTATTCATTCAGCTCAATATCGGGGTTGACCTCGAAAGTGAAGGATAATTCCATATCTTTTTCGGGCTCCCAGTCTGTATCTTCAAGGACTCCCTGATTGATGGGATTGACACCCATTTTACCCAGTTCTTCCAATGCTTGCTTATAATATTTTGGTATAGCATCTTCAAAAAATCCCTGTTTTATCTGATCTTTGTACATTCTTTCAATCGTTTTCAGCGGAGCTTTCCCTTTACGAAATCCGGGGAGAGACACATACTGCTTGAAGCCCTTGAGCGTAGTTTCATAATCTTTTTGAGCAACATCTTTCGGTACTGAGAAACTCACTTTTCTCTTGGTTTGACTCACATTTTCAACTTTTGGTTTCAATTCCATTCTATATTCCTTTATGTTTTATTAAACTTGGTGCGAAAGAGGGGACTCGAACCCCTACAACCTCTCGGCCACTGGATTCTAAGTCCAGCGCGTCTACCAGTTCCGCCACTTTCGCACATATTTATGTGTAGTGCACACCTATGTCAAATAACTAATTATGAGTTATTCAAGGAAGGAAATATTTGCTTTCAGCTTTTCTATTGTATTTTCAAGCTGCTCTTTTCTTTCCTTCTCCTGTTCAAGGATCTGAGCAGGTGCGTTATTTACAAAATTCTCATTATTCAATTTGCCAACACATTTTAACAGACTGTTCTCGACCTTGGACAGCTTCTTCATAAGCCGTTCACGCTCTTTTTCAAGATCAATAATGCCTTCTAACGGCATGTATATTTCGATGTCGTCAACAACAGTTGTAGCTGATTTTTCAGGTTTTACCGCATCGTCACCAATATAGATTTCATCGACTTTTGCCATGACTTTTATGTAATGGCGATTATCCTGCAAAATCGTACAACGAGCAGAAACGATGTCTTTTATAACGATCTCAACATATTCAGATGGTGAGACATTCATGTCTTTTCGAATACTTCTAATCGCTGTGATCATCTTAAAGATGAGCTGCATCTGCTCTGATTCTTTCAGATAGTTATCCTCATCTACAGAAACTGGAAATTCAGAAAGCAAGATCGATTCTGCTGTTTCGGAAGGATAAAATTCCTTAACCCGCTGCCATATTTCTTCAGTAATAAAGGGCATGATCGGATGAAGCATTTTTAGAGATTCATTCAAAACTTTCAGCATAAGATATTTCGCCATTTTCCTGGATGCCAAATCATCAGACTTATAGAATCTGTCCTTGATTATCTCAAGATACCAGGCGCAGTACTCATTCCAGAAAAACTCATATAGCTGATGAGTTACATCGAGGAAACGGTACTCCTCATATGCACTATTAACAGCTTTTTTGACTTCATTTAATCTATGAAGTATCCATTTATCCGTAAGCTCGATCGACTCTTCAGATTCATCCGGCAATCCGTCGATCTCTGCAGCATTTGTGAGTGCAAATCGAGCAGCATTCCAGATCTTGTTTGCGAAGTTTCTGCCGGTTTCAATAAGTGCATCAGAATACATTACATCATTTCCCTTAGGAGTATTGAAGACCATGCTGAACCTGAGTGCATCAGTGCCGTATTTTTCTATGACGTCAATTGGATCTGGAGAATTACCAAGGGATTTGCTCATTTTAACGCCATTCTCATCGAGAACTAGACCATGAAGATAAACTGATTTGAAGGGAATCTCTTCCGTCATTTCCATGCCGCCCATGATCATACGTGCAACCCAGAAGAAAAGAATATCATAACCTGTGACAAGCAGATCGGTGGGATAGAAATATTCTAGTTCAGGAGTTTTTTCGGGCCAACCAAGAGCTGAAAAGGGCCATAACCATGACGAGAACCAGGTGTCCAGAACATCAGGATCCTGATGAATATGAGTGCTTTGACACTTTGGACACGCTTCAGGTTTTTCTTTTGCTACTATGATCTCCCCGCAGTCATCACAATAATAAACAGGTATCCTATGTCCCCACCATATTTGACGGGAAATACACCAATCCCGAATATTTTCCAGCCAGTTGAAAAAGACCTTTTTATATCGTGGCGGATGTATCGTAATCTTTCCTTCTTCGATAACCTGCATCGCCTTTTGCGCAAGGGGTTTCATCTTGACGAACCATTGGTTTGAAAGATATGGCTCAATAACTGTTTTACATCTGTAGCAATGCCCGACACTGTGCTGGTAATCCTCGATCTTATCGAGCAATTTGCTTTCTTTCAGATCCATAATGACCTTTTCTCGGCATTCAAATATATCCATGCCTGCATACTCTGCACCGGCATTTTCGTTCATAACACCGTTCTCATTAATAACTGTGATCTTCGGCAGATCGTGACGCATAGCCATATCAAAGTCATTAGGATCATGAGCTGGAGTAACCTTAACGCAGCCGGTTCCAAACTCTTTATCAACAAACTCATCGGCAATTATTGGAATTTCCCGATTGGTCAGCGGAAGGATCAAAGTCTTACCGATAAGCTCTGCAAAGCGAGGATCCTTTGGGTTGACCGCAACTGCTGTATCTCCGAGCATAGTTTCGGGACGTGTTGTGGCAACGGTTATAAATTCGTGTTTTCTATCTTTAAGAGGATATTTTATATACCAAAGATGGGATGCCTTGTCTTCGTGCTCAACTTCGACATCAGAAAGTGCCGTATTACAGCGTGGGCACCAGTTTATAATATATTCCCCACGATAGATAAGACCTTTTTTATAAAGTGAAATAAACGCTTCATTAACTGCATTGGAGAGTCCTTCATCCATAGTGAAACGCTCTCTCCTCCAGTCGCAGCTCGCACCGAGACGCCTAAGTTGATCGAGAATGCGACCGCCCTTTGTTTTTCGCCATTTCCAGATAAGCTCGATAAGTTGCTCTCGTCCAAGATCGTGACGATTTTTGCCCTGTTTTTCAAGATCGCGTTCAACAACATTTTGCGTAGCGATACCAGCATGATCTGTTCCCGGAAGCCAGAGGGTTTCAAAACCCTGCAACTTTTTGAAGCGTATCATTATATCCTGAAGTGTATTATTTAGTACATGACCCATGTGCAAAATATCTGTAACATTGGGAGGTGGAATCACAATAGTATAGGGCTTTTTCTGAGGATTAACCTCAGCATGAAAAAGCTCTTTGTCAATCCAGAATTTATACCATTTCTTCTCAATCAAATGAGGATTATATACTTTTTCCATTTCTTTCACGGTTGCTCCTTTGACATTCAGCGATGGAAATCGGTTAGAAGCCCGATTTTTAACAGCACTTTATGCTGTCAAGTTTTGTCCATTGAGTTATGTACTTCTTATATATACTAAAAAAGAGCAGTGCATGACTGCTCTCTGTCAGGAACAGAAAACTCAAATGAGTATCAAATCCCTAACAGATAATCTATATCCACCTCGTCGATGGTTTCCTTGCGTAGCTCTTCCAATATCTGTTTGAATATCTGACGTACACGCTCGCGGGATAGTCCAAGTCCGCGTGCGATCTGTGCAAAGTTTTTTCCCTTATCATCATCACCGAAGCCGAAGTATTCCTGAATTATTCTCGCATCTCTTGGATTTAGGGTTTTGATCTTTTTATTGATCTTATCGTGCAGTTTCTTTCTGTAATATATCTTTTTAGGATCGCTGACATCTTCGTGATAAGAGGGTGCAGTGACTTTTTTCGCAGCCATTCGTGAGAGAGCATCAGATTCTCCATACATATTTTCGAGAGGAACAATATCCGTAGTCGTATTCATCAGTTCCTGTGCTTTTTCTTTTTTGACATCAACTTGTTTTGCAATTTCTTCTACAGTAGCTTCCTCACCACTTTTTGCACGATGCTTTCTTCGAGCGTCACGGATCTTGCTTATGGTCGTTATGGTCTTTGCAGGAATTCTAATGAGCCGGTTTTTCTCATAAATAGCATACTGAATTGACTGCTGTATCCACCATACCGCATAGGTAATGAGTTTTGTTTCCCTACTCAGATCAAACCGTTTAATTGCTTTTATCAGACCCAGATTACCTTCACTGATGAGTTCGGATAAACTCAGCCCTTTTCCCTGGAATTTACTTGCAACTTTGACTACGAATTTGAGATTACTTTCAATTAGTTTATTCATTGCCTTCTCATCTCCGGACTGAGCTTTAGCAACCAGCTCGCGCTCTTTTTCGCGGCTCAGTATGGGGAAATCTGCTATATCGGAGAGATATTTTTGCAATCCCCTGTCCTCAGCAGGATTCATCGGAATAATTTTTGCTGCCAAAATTCTTTAGTTTAGTTGAATGGTACTACCAATTAACGTCTTTGATCTTAATCTTATTCCCTTTTTGCAAGATAGCTATTTATTGAACTTTTATCGCAACATAATGATAGAACTGGGGAGGAGTCAATACATAGAGAAGCATAGAATCAGTGTCATCATCCTTCATTTTTTCAACAACTTTGAAATAATCTTTCGTGCTCTCTATCTCCTCATCTCCGAGTTCGAGAATAACATCGCCAACATTGAGATTGGAATCATAGGCGGGAGAATCGATGTCAATTTTAGAGACTATCACACCTTTGTCAATATTCAAGTTGAACTGCTTGGCAAAATCGGAGTCCAGCCCCTTAACCTCGATGCCGAGCCAGGATTTTGTATCATCTGCGGATTGAGGTTTGGATGAAATGCTGGATTCAGGAAAGGATTCCAGTTTTGCAGTTTTAGTAAGCTCTTTTCCATCACGTATGATCTTCATTGAGATCTTATCGCCAACCTGTTTGTTTGCAACCATTAATCTGAATTTATTTAAATTTTTCACGGGTTCGTCATCAAACTCGATAATAACATCCCGTTTTTTTAATCCGGCTTTTTGGGCTGGAGTATCATCTTCGACCTTGCCGATCAGTACGCCTTCAAGATTAGGCAGATCAAGACTTTTCTGCAGAGCAGGTGTTATTTCCTGAGGAAGAATACCAAGATATGCTCTTTCTACAAATCCTTTATCAATAAGATCATCAATAAGCACTTTAACAATATTTATTGGGATTGCAAAACCAATGCCGATGTTTCCGCCACTCACAGAAGAAATTGCAGCATTGATGCCGATCACTTTGCCGTGAATATCCACAAGTGGACCGCCGCTATTACCGGGATTGATTGCAGCATCGGTTTGAATATAATCCTGATAAACCGGAGAATCTGCACCAAAATTGAGATTGGCACGTCCTTTGGCACTCACCACACCGGTCGTAACTGTACCTCGAAGATTTTCCGAAAATGGATTTCCAATTGCAATGACCCAGTCGCCCACTTGTATCCAGTCAGAGTCGCCAAGAGAAGCTATGGAAATATCAGCATCTTTATCAACAACAATTCTGATCACTGCAATGTCTGTTTTATCATCCAGTCCAACGACTTCCGCATCATAGCGCATTTGGTCATGCGAGGTTACCGTTATCTTTGCATCTTCACTCTTGCCTACCACGTGATTATTGGTAAGAATGTACACGTCATTCCCATCTTTTCTGAAAATAAATCCGGAACCATATCCTACAGTACGTCTCTTATTTTCCGGCTCAGGAAAGAAAAATTTGAAGAAATCTTCATTAAAAGGAAGTGGGGATGAGAACTGCTTGTAGTTACTTTGAACTTCCCATTCAACCTTGATGTTAACTACCGTACTAATAAGATCATCAACTATCTTTACAAATGGACTGTGTCCATCATTATCTACAAGTGGAATAGATGCAAATGCAGTTGTCGAAAAACAAATTACCAACAAAAGAATGATCAATAAATATTTCACTCTTTGGTGGAACATATACTTAACCTCCAATTTCGTTATGCTTTTTTTACTTTTCCGCTCTTGATACAGCTCGTACAGACCGTCATTTTCTTAACGGTTCCATCTACTTCAACTGAAATTCTCTGAAGGTTCGGATTCCAGCGACGGTTCGTGCGTCTGTCTGATTTACTTCTATTATGACCAAACATTGGGCTTTTTCCGCATATTTCACATTTCTTTGACATAAAAACCTCTTATAAATTTAATTAGTTTTAGTTTAGATGACATTTTTCTGAGACCATAAATTTTGAAGCAAGTTTTTTATTTCTTGCTTCTTATACAAAATAGGTTTAGGATTTATTCATGGCAAGAAAAAAAGTATTATTTTATATAGAAACACTTGGATGTCCCAAAAACTTGGTGGACAGTGAAGTGATTGTCTCAAATATTCAGGACGTAGGTTACAAGCTTGTGAGCAATCCCAAAACAGCGGAAGTACTCATAGTGAACACCTGCGGATTCATTCAACCGGCAAAGGAAGAATCAATAGATGTAATATTGGATTTTGTGCGTTTTAAAAAAGAAGGTAATTGCAAGAAATTAATCGTTGTCGGATGTCTTGTCCAAAGGTATAAAGAGGAGCTGAAAAAATCGATACCTGAAGTCGATCAGTTTCTGGATCTGTCTGAAATTTCTCATATAAAGGAAGTTCTAAACTCAGATACTTCTTATGAAGACAATCGCTATATTCTTACGCCACCGCATTATGCATATCTACGTATCAGTGATGGCTGTGAAAATTTCTGCTCTTATTGTGCAATACCATTCATTCGCGGACCGGTTCGCAGCAAGCCGATCAATGAAATTGTAGATGAAGCTCAGCAATTAGTTGACCAAGGAGTGAAAGAAACAATTGTGATCGCTCAGGATATTGGAAATTACGGAGTTGATATTTATGGTGAAAGCCGACTAAATGAACTTCTACTTACTCTTGACAAGACCAATGATCTCAGTTGGCTGCGTCTTTTATATTTGAATCCTCAACACATCACAAAAGAACTGCTTTTAACGATTAAAAACAGCAAGAGAATTTGCAAATATCTCGATATACCTCTACAACATATAAGCGATAAAATTCTAAAAAAAATGAATCGCAAAACTTCCAAAAAGGATATTATACAAGCTCTTGACATGATCCACAATCTCGTTCCTGAACTTACCATCAGAACAACTTTTATCGTGGGATTCCCCGGTGAAACTGAAAAGGATTTTGAAGAACTTCATGGTTTTGTCCAGGAACAGAAATTCGATCGGCTCGGTGCATTTAAATATTATCAGGAAAATGGCACGAAAGCTGCTTCTTTACCGGACCAAGTTCCCGAATATATCAAACAAAAAAGATTTGAAAAATTGATGAAAGCACAAAAAACGATCTCACAGGACAGATTGGAAAGTTTTATCGGAAAGAAGTTGTCCGTTATTGTTGACAAGAAAATTAAACCTAAAATCTATGAGTGCCGTTCAGAATTCGACGCTCCGGATATAGACGGTATTGTATTTCTTGAGGAAGCTGACGTGAATGTTGGTGACATTGTTGAAGTAGAAATTGTCGATAGTCTTGAGTATGATCTCATCGCTCATCCGGCAAAATAAGTGAATAAATTAGGAGTAACAGCATGAGAAAAAGAATCTTTAGCGGCATACAGCCCAGCGGAAAATTGCATATTGGAAATTACCTTGGTGCGATCAAGAACTGGATAGGACTTCAGGATGAGTACGACTGCGTCTGGGGTATTGTTGATTACCACTCTATGACCATTCCCTATGATCCCGAAGGGATGGAAGGACGTGTGATCGATTGTGCTGCGACCTATCTTGCTGCAGGACTTGACCCGAAAAAATGTGTGCTCATGATCCAATCAAAAGTTAAAGAGCATACTGAGCTGACATGGATATTGAATACAGTTACTCCTGTTTCATGGCTTGAAAGAGTGCCGACTTTTAAGGATAAATCCAAACGATTCAAAGATAATATTAATATGGGTTTGATGGATTACCCCGCACTCATGGCTGCGGATATCATCCTATACAAAGCTCATGCAGTTCCTGTCGGCGAAGACCAGCTTCCACATCTTGAATTGACGAGAGAGATCGTTCGTAGATTTAATAACACATTTGGTGAACTCTTCCCTGAGCCAAAAGCAATTATCCAAAAGGGTGCTTTAATAAGAGGTCTGGACGGACAGGCAAAGATGAGTAAATCTCTCAATAACTGCCTGTATATTGATGACACTCCCGAAGAGATCTGGAAAAAACTTTCAGTTGCAGTGACAGATCCTCAAAGAATCCGCAAGACTGATCCGGGTGATCCTGAAGTGTGTAATCTTTTCTCCTTGCATCAGCTTTTCTCAACTGACGAACAAATTGCCTATTGTGCTGAAGGGTGCCGCACTGCAGGAATTGGGTGTTTACAATGCAAAAAGATACTTTCTGAAAATATTGCTCAAGAGCTTACTCCGATCAGAGAGAAAAAGGGGAAGCTTCTTAATAATATGAGTTATATTAAGGATGTCCTCACAGAAGGTATTGCACATAGCCAAAAGATCGCATCAAAAACCATTGAAGAAGTGTATGAAAAGATTGGCACGAACTATAAATTCATGAAGTAGAAGGTATGAATACACATTCGCACCTTCAGGATATTACTTATTTCTGGGAAATGACCCTGCATGATGTAATTTAAACATAAATCAACGAGATGATCCCACCACTTGACATCCTCTCAAATTTCTTTAAATAATTTGACAGTAAAATGCCAGCTATTGCTTTTATGTTCCATTAAAAATGACTTAGGTTAAAATTTATGTACACGATATTACTTATTATACATGTGATCATCTGTATTGCTTTGATCGTCTCAGTGCTTTTGCAATCCAGCAAAGGCGGAGGACTTGGCGGTGCTTTTGGTGGCGGAGGTGGAGACACGCTCTTTGGCGGACAAACCGCTTCCAATTTCCTAAAGAAAACCACACGTGTTCTTGGTGTATCTTTTATTGTAATTACCATTCTACTCGCCATGACCCTTAAGACAACTAGATTGCAAAAAGAAGCCGGACAGGTATCTGAGGAGCTTCAGAAGGAAATAGACGAAACAGACCAGACGCCTCAAGAAGTACCTGCGACTCTACCTGAAGGTTTCGAGGTGATACCGGAAGAATCCGGAACCCAAGACCAATAATTTTTTCTTGTGCAGAAGTGGCGGAACTGGCAGACGCGCAAGACTAAGGATCTTGTGTCCGTAAGGATGTAGGGGTTCGAGTCCCCTCTTCTGCACCAAACATATTTTATACAATCTTCTGCGCCCGTAGCTCAACTGGATAGAGCACCTGACTACGGATCAGACGGTTCCCTGTTCGAATCGGGGCGGGCGCGCCATTCTCTCATATTAATATACAGACTGGACTTCATTCCGCTAGCTTGCGAATGCACTACAAAAGAATTATCTTGTCATAAGCCAGTCACGGCGTAGTGGAATGGAGACGGATCGAAGAGCTTGTGACAAGTAATTCATTTATACTTCCGACCTAAGA
>JACNJG010000150.1 GCA_014382685.1 Candidatus Cloacimonadota bacterium | reverse complement strand
ATTATCTCAAATAAAGATTTATAATGTGAAAGGGCAACTGGTTCGTGAATTTCTCCCTGTCACCCCCTCTCATAGTCACCCAGTCTCAGTTACCTGGGATGGAAAAGATAAAAATGGACAGAAAGTTGCCACCGGCGTGTATTTGTATCAGCTCTGTATTGACGGAGAATATAAAGCAGAAAGGAAATGTCTGTTGATAGAATAATGTCTCAAAAAAAGATCTTCATAACAATACTTTTATTATTCATATCAACATTTCTTTTTTCTAATGAGCTCGCACAAATAATCGAGGATTTTGAAGAGGGCTCAGTCATATTACAATCATATCCCGGGCAGGATTTCGATCCTGATGACTGGTGCATCGATTCGACCATTACCCACAATAATTCCCAATACTCGCTGAAACTATTCGGCAATACGTGGAAGGTAGAGCAGATCGATCCGATGCAACTTGATACAAACTCCGTGTGGTCTGTTTCTGCATATATGGAAACGAAAGGGGAAATTCACGGCTTCGGAATTCTGGATTCTACAAATGTACTGATGTACGCGCTTGACGGACACGAAGAGCTTGATATCGAAGAATTTATCACAGTGTATCAGGGTGCCTTTCCAGAGCAGGAATGGGATACCTATTACCTGCCTGTCGCAGATGACTGGTTTGCATGGTTCGAGTATTACCCGATAATATCCTCGATCCTGTTCATCAATGATCTTGATACCGACCCCACCGGCGTTGTCTATTTCGATGATATTCTCGATGTCACTGTGGATCTGCCCTTTGTGCCGGAAGTTGAGATATATTCATCCCAAGGAAAGGAATATCGGGATAAATTTGGCAATAGAAATCTAGATGTGCAGTTTTTTTCAGATGTGTATGATCCGGACAGCGATACATTTTACTATTACTGGAATTTCGGGGATGGCGATACGAGTTCAGTAGTAAATCCTTCACATACATACATCATTCAGGATGATCATACTTATAATGTTTTCCTGGAAGTTACTGATGATACAGGTATGATCGGCAGAGCGAATTGCCAGATAATTCCGGAACCTGGAACAAGCTCATTTCCAATCAAAATGAATTTTGTAGGAGATATCCTTCTTGCACGCGGGTATGAAAATCCAGGCGGCATCATTCAAACCTATGGGGTAGAAGCAATTTTTGAACCAACCCTCAATCTTTTGGGAAATGCTGCCGATGTTACTATTGCAAATTTGGAATGTCCGCTCACAGACCAGGGTACTCATCATCCCACCAAGCCGATATATTTTCGCGGAGATCCCGAGAATGTTGATGGATTATCGTATGCAGGGATTGATATTGTCACTCTGGCGAATAATCATATTCTGGATTACGGACTGGCAGGCATGCAGCAAACTCAGGATGTGCTCACGCAAAAGCATATTCTTTCTTCAGGTGCAGGAGAGGATTCTTATGAAGCTTACACACCGATACTATATACGCAGAATGGAGTCACCTTTGCCTTTCTTGCATCAAGTGACAGAACAGGGCAATACAACAATTATCAGCCATATTTGAATGCCGGCTTTAATAAGCCCGGTTTTGCATATATGACACCCTATTACATCACTCAACAAATAGCAGAGATCGAGGAAGTTGCAGATTATCTCATACTGGAAATGCATGCAGGAAGCGAGTATTCATTGGCTCCGGGCAGTCATTATGACAAATCCGAGGAGCTCAATCCTTATCAGGATGAGGGATACAATCCAAAAGCAGATGTGCCGCACATGTGGGACAGAGCGATACGTTACCATGCAATAGATTCGGGGGCTGATCTTGTAATATGCCATCATCCGCACATCATTCAGGGTTTTGAGGTGTATGAGCAAAAATTGATCGCTCATTCACTTGGAAATTTTGTCTTCGATCTCACTTATCCCGAAACTTATCCCACAATGATACTTAACGCGAAGGTCAACGAAACCGGCTTTTATGAATATACGGTAACTCCCGCATATATTGATGATTGGATTCCACAACCTGCATGTGGCGGACTTGGTTTACATCTTCTGGACTATCTCGCCTTCCGTTCGAAAGAGCTTGATACTTATATGTATGTAGATCGTGATAATGTCACCGGAAAAATTATACTCGATACTCTTTCAATGGAGATAAATACTGTGGTAACTTACGAAGATATCCTACTTGAGCTTTCAGATAATTATTATATCTCTGCCACCCAAAAGCTGGCACATCTTGCAAATATTTCTGAGATGAGTTCTATCACACCGCAGAGCGATTGGGAGTATCGTGTAGGAAGAGATGTAGTCTGGTTCGGAAATATGGAGGATGAGGGATGTACTTTGTGGGAGCTTACAGAGACTGAAGAGTTTTATGACAATACTACCGCATATGAAGGTGAGCGCTCGATTGGACATGTATGGGATGAGAATAATTATTATGACCTTGCCACAAAACTGGAAGGGCGATTAAAAAGATATTCTGATTCAACGAGTTATTCTTTGCACGGATACATCAAGACCGCAGATGCGCAGGGTGTGACAATTCAAATCCGCTATTATCAATATAGATGGTACTCAGTGACGCTTGGTTCTGAATGTATTTCTGATCCAATAATTGGCGATACAGATTGGACTTTTTATCACAAAAAGCTCACAGTTCCTTCAAATACCAATTATTTTGATATTCTTCTTATTTCGGAAACACCGGATACTGTGACATCCTATGCATGGTTCGATAATGTGGGACTCATCGAGTGGAATGAATGGGAATTCCAGGCAGACAAACCGGAAGTTTCAAACCCGAATGATCATTATTTTTATCAGATAAGAACCGATGAGCCGATCACAACTGCAACAGTAAAATATGTGGAAACTGCTTATGGTCCACTTCCTCAGTTGGGAGTGGATGAACCGCCAGAGAATGATCAAATAATTTCCCACATAAGGAATTATCCTAATCCCTTCAATACTTCAACAACAATACACTTCAATCTAACACACCCGACTTCACTTCGTTCCGTCGTGGCAGGCGAATTATCACAAATAAAAATTTATAATATCAAAGGGCAGCTTGTGAGAGATTTTTCCATTATCACCCATTCTCCCAGTCGCTCAGTCTCAGTTACCTGGGATGGCAAAGATACATTTGGGAAAAAACTGGGTAATGGAATATATTTCTATACAATTTTTTCGGGCGACAAAGTTTTGGCTACACAAAAATGTTTATTGTTAAGGTGAAAGAATGTCGAATGATGATTAACCCTGTGAAATAAATCGAAGATTTAGCTTTGCTAT
>JACNJG010000081.1:15034-16869 GCA_014382685.1 Candidatus Cloacimonadota bacterium | reverse complement strand
GCTGTCTGGCGAGTTATTTGTGATAATCCTACTTAAAAATTCTTGACGTTAAGGTAGCTTATCAAGCTTTTGGACAATACTTATGAGCTTAATAATTAAAGAAATTTTGTTGATCCTGGCAGCTTACCTTTTAGGTTCATTTTCTTTTGCACGTTTGTTTACGCGTTTTTACAGCAAGGTGAATATCTATAAAGCAGGAGACTTCACAGCGGATGCAGGGAATGTGTACCACCATGTCAGCAAAGCCATCGGAATTCTCTGCTGGTTTATAGATTTTATGAGGGTGTATCTCATCCTTTTTCTCACACAGTATTTCTTCTTGAAGGACAATCCCGTTTTGCTTATGCTTGTTGGTCTTGCTGCGGTAGTTGCTCATTATTTTCCAGTGATGCACCGGTTTTTTGGAGGACATAGCATTCTTCCGTATATTGCTTTACTGGCGTATTTTGCTCCAATTCCAACCATTCTTGTAGCAACCATTTCAGGTATAATTATTATTGCGTATAAACAGATCCGTTTCTCAAAATATCTTATGGTTATTATGGTTCCTGTAGTGAGTTATTTTTATAACCCTCTGAAAAATGTGAAGGTGGAAGTGAAGTATTTACTGCTCGCCTCTGTAGTAATGGGCGTGGTAAATTTTCTTATTTCAAGAAGACACAGTGGTGAGATATAGATGACTAATACTAAAAAAATCACAGTTAAAAAAATAGGATCAAAAGCCGATATTAAGACCTTTATTAAGATTCCATGGACAGTTTATAAAAATGATAAGAACTGGGTTCCACCTCTAATAAGTATGGAGAATGAGAGATTTGATCCTGAAAAGGGTGCTTATTTCAAGAATGCCGAAGTCCAGTTTTTCATTGCATATCGCGGTGAACGTCCGGTGGGAAGGATTGTTGCACATATCAATCATACACATAATGAATTCCATAAGGACAAAGTGGGATTTTTCGGGTTTTTTGAGTGTATGCCGGATTATGAAGCTGCTGAAGCGCTGTTTCGTGCTGCTTCTGATTGGCTGAAGGAGCGTGACAGGGATATCATTCGCGGTCCCATGAACTACTCGACCAATGATGAATGCGCTTTGCTGGTAAAAGGATTTGACTCGCCACCAGTTGTGATGATGCCGTACAATCCACAATACTATGAGAGCTTTATCGAAAAATTTGGCTTTCATAAAGAAAAAGACCTTTATGCATTTTTTTTAACGGTGGATGGCATACCTGAACGCTTTGAGCGGCTCATAGGCAAGATAAAAGAGCGCAGGAATTACACCATTAGAAAGTTACGCAAGAAACAATTTGTGGAAGATGTCGGGATTGTTTTTGAAATATACAACAATGCATGGCAGTATAACTGGGGTTTCGTGCCCGTGACCAAGCCAGAGATGGTGCATCTTGCAAAAGAATTGAAGGACATTATTGATTTTGACCTTGCATATATTGTGTATATCGAGGATAAACCTATCGCTTTTTCTCTAGCGCTTCCCGATGTAAACCAGGCACTTATAAAGGTGAGGAATGGACGGCTTTTGCCCTTTGGATGGCTCAAACTCCTCTTTGCTATGAAGCAGATCACTCAGGTGCGGGTCATCACCCTTGGAATCGTGAAGAGTTATAAAAATATCGGTATTGATACTGTCTTGTATTATGAGACTATTAAAACATGCATAAAAAAAGGGATGCCCAACGGTGAGATGTCATGGGTGCTGGAAGATAACATTCGCATGTGTCGTCCTATAGAACGAATGGGCGGGAAGATATATAAAATCTATCGGGTGTACGATAAGGAGCTTTCCTAATCAGATGAATCGAAACAAAAAAAAATTT
>JACNJG010000081.1:0-14896 GCA_014382685.1 Candidatus Cloacimonadota bacterium | reverse complement strand
CAGAGAAAATCTCCTCTTGCTTCATCGCGGCGTAATGAAATGAAGACGGAAGAGGAGTACTCCGATTTATCGGAGGGAGGTGTGTCTCATTTGATTTTCAATATTTTTCCACTCAGAAATACGATAAATCTCATTAACAATTAACCAAACCAGAAAATCTTTATAAATGTAATGAATTTATCCTTTTTTAACTCCCTTTTTCTCATTGGGCTGGCAGCAGCAATAATCCCCATCCTCATCCATCTTTTTATTAAATACAAGCCCAAAATTGTTTACTTCAGCTCTCTGCGCTTTTTGAAAGAAGTTCAGAAAAAAAAATCACGGCTTCTTAGATTGCGCGAACTTCTGTTGCTCATAACAAGAATACTTATCATAATTTTTTTCATCCTTGCCCTTGCCCGACCTGTCCTGAAAGCTCTCCTTCCGCAGAAAAGCACATCTCATGCTCCAACTGCGATAGCTCTAATTTTGGATAACAGCTTCAGTATGAATTATCTCGAAAAAGAGAATCCTATATTCTCTGATGCCAGGCAGAAAACCCTGAAAATTCTCGATCTTTTGAATGATAAAGATAGGGTGATGCTTGTGAGTCTTGAGCCAGCTTACAATGCTGGACACGATTATTTTACAAGTCCAGCCCATGCAGCAAAAGAACTTCCCTCGATCTCGATTTCCGATAATACACAAGCATTACAGCAGGTGCTCGAGAACATGGAGCAAGAAATTACGAATATTGATATGATCAATAAAGAAATATACCTCATCACCGACGAGCAGCGTGTCCCGTGGAAGGATATTCAGGATGCAAAATTGACTGCTGACCTTTTTGTGATACCTGTTGGTGAGGACAGTGTAAGGCAAAACATTAGCTCTGTAAGTGCACGGTATGTTCCCAAAATTTTAAGCGGAACAAATGAACCTGTAATTCAGGCAGTAATAAAAAATAATTCATCAAAACCACTTTCTGATGTTATTGTGTCTCTAATTCTGAATAATATTACCCGGGCAGAAACTGCGCTCAATTTGAGTCCCTATCAGGCAAAACAGCTTACCTTTGAAGTGCCACGGCAAGGCGAACGGTTTCATTTCGGAGAGGTTCGTGTAAAAGATGAAGCACTTCCCGATGATAATGTATTTTATTTCAATTTTCCCGTGCAGAGCAAGCCGAAGATATGCGTGATTTCGTCCACTCAACTGCCGGCAGCCCTTTCATCTATTCTTGATGTGATAGCTCAGAAGCAGTGGGAACAGAAAACTCCGCAGGAAATTAATGAGCAGATCATCGAGAACAATCAATTATTCATATTGTATTCAACGAATGCTTTTAATGAAAAATTACGTTTCTTTGCAGATGAAATTTTGCAGAAAGGCAAAGCAATATTTCTTATACCCGATGAACACGTATACCAAAGAAGTGGGTTGCAGGAATGGCTTATTGAAAAAAATATACATTTTCAGAATATTAAGGAGAAATATTCAGCTATTGATTTTGTCAACCGTGCTCACCCGATCTGCGCTGTGCTTACTGAGGAACATTTCCAGTCTGCAGACATATCAAAAATGTGGAAAGTGGACGCACCCGATTTTGTCCCGCTCATTTCTTCAGACACCGGCAATCCCGTGCTTCTGATAAAAGATAATTTGTTACTTTCTGCAATTGATCTCACAGAGTCCTGGAGCAATATAATTTACCAGACCGTTTTTCCAGTTCTTTTTTATAATATTGGATACTATCTGGGGGATGTATCTTCAGAGATCACCCAGTACACTGTTGGCAATCAACCGACAGGAGGTCTTGAACTGGAGGGAGAGTTTACCTGCCAGATGCCTGATGGAGAGATCGTACCGCTGATCTTTACAGGGGAGAGAAGCTCATTCACGCAAACCGACAGACAGGGGCATTACTTTATTTATGATGACTCCGGCCTTGTGAAAGTGCTCTCCTTTAACGCACCAAGAGAGGAAAGCGACCTCACAATATTAAGTCCTGCACAGAAAGAACAGATAATGAAAGATCAGCCCCAGATACATTTTCTCACTGCTGAAAACTGGAAAGATGAAATATTAACCTCGCGTTACGGATATGAGTTTTGGAAGCAGCTTTTATGGATAGTATTGGCGTTGCTGATCATAGAAATGGTTCTGGCATATTCAGGAAAGAGTATCATTAAAAAATGAATCCAAGAAAATATTTAGCGCCGGAAGTTGCAGCCAAGCTTGATCGTTTCGAGCTTCGAGCTCGTTTGATCGTTGAGGGATTTATTACAGGTTTACATAAATCACCCTATCACGGATTCAGCGTAGAATTTCTTGAGCACCGTGAGTACCTGCCGGGAGATTCGATCAAGCATATTGATTGGAAAGTTTATGGCAAAACAGACCGCTATTACATCAAGAAATACGAAGAAGAAACAAACCTGAAGGCATACATTCTGCTGGATTGCAGCAACTCGATGAAGTTCAGCTCTCAGAAAATTTCAAAACTGGAGTATGGGAAAACCCTTGCTTCTGCGCTCACCTATTTGATGATCAGGCAAAAAGACGGCGTCGGGCTTTTGACTTTTTCCGAAAAAATACATTCCTACATTCCTCCCCGCTCTACATCCGTGCATCTCAACACCATCTTCAAAGAACTCGATAAGACACAGGCACGCTCTACGACGAACACGCCGGAGGTATTGCACAATCTTGCAGATAGAATAAAAAAGAGGGGCTTGATAATTCTCATTACAGACCTGCTGGATGATCCGGAAAAGGTCATGCTTGGGTTACAGCACTTTCGGCACGAGAAGCATGAAGTGGTGATTTTCCATCTTCTTGATCAGGAAGAGATTGATTTTTCCTATAATAAGAAAACACGATTTATTGATATGGAAACAGGAGAGGAGATGATCACCCAGCCGTGGGAAATAAAGAAAACATACCAGAAGAAGATCGAGGAGATGAAGGCATATTTTTCTTCAAAGTGCCATACTTCTTATATCGATTATGTGCCGGTTACGACTTCCACTCCTTATGATAAAGTGCTTTTTGCCTATCTGATAAAACGACAGAAATTATTGTAATTATTTGAGCTGTTATGGACCACCCCATGACGGGAACATTAAAAACCATTGTCATACTGAGTGAAACGAAGTGGAGAGAAGAATCTATTTATTAAGAAATTATTAAATTTCTTCAAAGATACCCGTTTTGCGGTTTTTCTGAACTTTATCCCACTTAAAATATTTGCCGTTCATAGAAACATACACACCAGGTGGAAGGGTCTGCACAAAGGCAAGTGCGCTTCCAAGATTGAAAAGCCCGTCCGAGCTGCCGAATTTATATGGGATCATCGCACCGGTAAGTACAATAGTTTTGTCCACAATGACTTCACCGAGAACCTTCGCAGTAGCAACCATCATATCGGTGCCGTGCGTGATGACGATCTTGTCTTCAGAGGCGCTCAAACAATTTTCGAGAATGATCTTTCTGTCTGCATCGGTCATGCTCAAGCTGTCTTCCAGCATAAGAGTTCGGATTTTCAGATCTAATTTGCAGCGACCAAGAAGAAGCATTTCATGGATGTGTGAATCCTGGAAAAAGAGCTCGCCTGTGAGTTCGTTATACTCTTTGTCAAACGTGCCGCCTGTTACAAAAATTCGTATTGCCATAGTGCCCTAAAAACTACATCGGGAACATCTGTTTTCCCATGTCAAAGTGCCCTTTATTGAAGCGTTTCATCATTTTTTTCATCTGGTCGAATTGCTTGAGGAGCTGGTTTACCCGCTGAAGCGAAGTGCCGCTGCCCTGTGCAATTCTATGACGCCTGCTGCCGTTTATGATATCCGGATGCTCGCGCTCTTTTGGAGTCATTGAGAGTATTATTGCTTCGATATGCTTGATCTCGTTCTCATCAACTTTGATGTTTTTCATAAGCTTTGAATTGCTGCCGGGTAACATTTTCAGTATCTCATCCATGGGACCCATATTTTGCATTTTTCTTAGCTGATCCAGAAAATCATCAAGAGTGAAGAGATTTTTTTGGAGCTTCTTCTGCAGTTTCTCTGCCTCATCTTCTTCAAAGACTGCTTCTGCTTTCTCAATGAGCGTGAGCATATCCCCCATGCCGAGAATACGTGATGCAATTCTGTCCGGGTGAAATGCTTCGAGATCGCTGAGCTTTTCCCCGACACTTACAAAGCATATTGGTTTTTCTGTGACTGCTCGTACCGAAAGTGCAGCTCCGCCGCGGGCATCACCATCGAGTTTTGTAAGGATAATACCTGTGAGATCGAGCCGCTCGTTAAACTCCTTTGCACTGTTCACCGCATCCTGCCCGGTCATTGCATCAGCCACATAAAGGATTTGATCCGGAGATATAACTTTTGCAAGATCTTCAACCTCTTCCATCATCTTCTCATCCACATGCAATCTGCCTGCAGTATCGAAGATAACAATGTTGCGGAATTCCTTCTCTGCATATTTCAAAGCGCCTTTTGCGATCCTGGTGACTTTTTCAGTATCTTCTGTATATACAGGAATATCGATTGATTTTCCCAGTGTTTGGAGCTGTTTGATCGCTGCAGGTCTGTACACATCAGCAGCAACCAAGAGCGGTTCATAACCATTCTTTTTATAGTGCAGTGCCAGCTTGCCGCAGGCGGTTGTTTTGCCCGAGCCCTGCAAGCCCACGATCATTAATTTTGATGTTCTGTTCTTAGGAAGCGGCTTTGTTTCGATATCGGAAGTCATCAATTGAACGAGTTCTTCATTGACGATTTTCACGATCTGCTGCCCGGGTGTTAGCGATTTTTGGACGCGTTCTCCAAGTGATTTTATTTCAACGCTTTTGATAAAATCTTTTACAATTTTATAGTTTACATCTGCTTCCAAAAGAGCTAAACGAATCTCTCTTAATCCGGACTTGATATCTTTTTCCGAGAGTTTTCCACGAGATTTAAGTTTTGAAAAAACCGAATTGAGTTTATCCGTAAGTGATTCAAACATTGCGCAATCCTGCTATTGTCTTTGCATAATCATCACTCTTAAAAATGAAACTGCCAGCCACAAGAATATTCACACCGGCTTCTTTAACGAGTTTTGCAGTTTGAAAATTTATCCCGCCGTCGATCTCGATCTCTATCTGTCTCGAACCGATGATCTCTTTTGTTTTTCTTACTTTTTCTACAGATTTTTCGATAAATGTCTGTCCCCCAAAGCCGGGATGGACGGACATAATGAGCACGTAATCAATTTCGTCTATGATTTCGGGAAGCGTATCGAGGGAGGTTTCGGGATTTATTGCAATACCTGCTTTCACTCCTAACTTTCTGATCTTTCGGAACAAGCTCACATAATTTGCATCGGTTTCAATATGAAAGGACAAATAATTCACGCCGGCATCAATAAATTTATCAATGAAATCTGCCGGGTTGGTTATCATGAGATGTGCATCGATGGGAAAATTTGTGATAGAGCTAACTTGTTTTACGAGCCCCGGACCAAAGGTCAGATTTGGCACAAAATGCCCATCCATAATATCGAGATGAAGCATATCTGCACCTGCTTGTTCCATTGCATGGATCTCCTTTTCGAGGTGAAGGAAGTCTGAAGAAAGTATTGATGGTGCGATCTTAAGTTTCATATATCGGATTGTTTATACAGATATTTTTTTACTTGAAAGAGAAAAAATGATATTTTTAATTTGATAGGGTGGATCGAGCTGGGAGTTGAGCCGATCCAAAATCTCTGTCTTTTTCAGCACAAGCTCTTGAAGCCAGATATTATTTTCGACCAGTATGTATAGCACATCATTATCAAGTTTCAGTATTCGTGTTTTATTGTCGAGAATATCTCCGACGATCCTCCGCCAGAGGAATGCAGTTTTTATTTCACGAGAAAATCCCTTTTCGGATAAGCTCTGAATAAGATTTTCTATGATCGAGCTAATTTTTACAAAAGATGACATTTACTCGATTTTCTTGGTAAAGACCATGGAAAGCCCTACCCAGGAGAAAATCGCAAGCAGAATAACTAGATAATAAACAGTACTCAGTGCACCGTAGCTCAGGTCATAACCGGACATTGCGATGGCTGGAAGAAATGCAGCGATGAGCAGCAGGAGATACCCAAGAACGGAAAAGAAACCGCCGTATTTATTGATGATAAGAACTGCAAAGGCGCCGATTGCAACGAGGATTGCTGCAAAAACGAAGATAAGAAGCAGGGTGATGAAGGGGAATCCAAAATTTCCAAATACCTGAGCCGGCAATAAACAGCCGATAAGTACTAAAAGCGCACCGATAATTTTCTTTGTTATGAGATAACCTTTTGTAGTAACCGTTCTGCGCCTTGAGTGTTTTTTTATGAAGAAGCCAACGGCAAAGATCACGATCGCAAAAATTATCCAGATAATACTAGTGCGATAGGGATCATCGCTGGCAAACCCGATAGCAGCAAAGGCACACAGAATAGCTATCCACATGATTGCTTCTTTGATAATGCTAATAACTTTTCGCATATTTTACTCTTTCTCTTCTTTTTCAACCTTGATTTTCAAGGTTCCTTGTATTTCACCTTTAAGCTCAATGATCACTTCGTGGTCACCAAGCTCTTTAATATGTTGTTCCATTTTAACGTTGTGCTTGTCAATAATTAAATCTTTTTCTTTGAGTTCGTTCACGATATCCTGTTCGTTTACAGACCCATAAAGATGACCGTTTTCGTCTGCTATGCGGGTGAAGAGTATTTGGTTTTTTTCGATCTGCTTGATGATCATCTCTGCCTGTTTCAGTTCTTCGGCAAGACGTTTCTCTTCTTCGTCTTTGAATTTCTCGATCAATTTTTTATTTTTGTCGGTCGCCTGTATCGCAAGTCCTTTGGGGAAAAGGAAGTTTCGCGCATAGCCGTCAGCAACCTTTACTACATCACCGACCGTGCCGAGACTTTCTACATTTTTCTTCAAAATAATATTCATTCTTTATCTCCTCTATGATATGCAAATTTTCGTAATGGTAACCAGTTGTCAAGAAGACCTGCAACTGTGATAACAAGTAATAATATATAACTGAATATTGGAATTATCAACATGACAATTCCCAGGAATTTACTTTTTTTCATCATCGATTCTACATAACAATATAGAACCGAATAGCCCTGAATAAGATACAAAAGCCCGACAATAAAAAGCACATTGTAACTGATAGCTCTAAATTTGAGGATGAATAGGATCAGTCCAATCGCAATTCCCAATTGAACATAATAGGGGAATTTTATCTTGTTGAAGTGCCACTTGAGAGAGTTTCTTTTTGAAAAGATAAGTGCTCCCGCGAATATACCGATCACAATGCCAACCATCCACAATGATGCGTTGCCGTAGATCATAATATTCTTCATTGCCTCGAGTGTTGGGTACATCGACTCCATCATTTCAGGTGAAAAAATATTCTCAATACCGCTCATAAATAGTTGATTGCTTTCCTCGGCTAAGAGTTTTATATATGGAAAGAAAAAGAGATTCTTTAAGCCGATGAAGAGTAATCCGGGAACGAGTGCATAAAGAAAAGCAGTCTCATACTTTCTGTACCGTAGAAGTGCTGATGCAAAAACCACAGGGCATGCGCCGACGCTTATCCATATTTCCAAAGCTTGTAACAGAGGAAGCAGTTTGACGATAACGAGCAGCGCACAGATCGCAGTAAAAATTCCAAGGTATTGGAGAAGAGCAGGAGATTTCGATGTGCTCGGGACCTCCTGCTCTTCTAATGCAAAAACCAGTTTTGTAACGAAGGGAACAGCGATGAGGAGTGCAAAAAACTTAGAAAATAGCGCAACAACCGCTATAAGAACGCAGTAGAGAATCATTGGTATCAGTTATTTAGCCAATATAAGGAATAAGAGCCATTTGACGGGCTCTCTTGATTTCACGAGCGAGTTTTCTTTGGTGTTTGCTGCAGGCACCGGTGATTTTTCTTGGTATGATTTTTCCAGACTCAATAATGTGTTTGCGCAATACTTCTGTGTTTTTATAATCAATTTCAGTATCGGGATATTTGCAGAATCTGCAATATCTTTTTCTCATGTTTTTTTTAATGTATCTCATGTTCTGTTAGATCTCCAATCTTGTTTAGAAGGGAATTTCGTCATCCGATTCCTGGTCGTCCGAAGGGCTTTTTTCTTCCGGGGCGCCTTCCTGGGCTTCTCTTTCAAGGTTCTGGATTCTTCTCGCAACTATTTCAACAGTAGTGCGCTTATTATCCTCTTTGTCCTGCCAGGTTCGCGATTGAAGTGTTCCTTCAATAATGACAGGTGCACCTTTTGAGAGCGTCTCTGAAGCACGTTCTGCAACACGAGCCCATGCAGTGATACGGAAAAAGCTCGTATCGGTTTGCCAGTTGTTATCGGAATCACGGTACACCCTGTCAACCGCAATGCTCATTGAGGCAACGGGTGTTCCGGAGCCGGTATAACGAAGTTCGACATCTCTTGTTAATCGTCCGGAGACGATAACATTGTTAATTCTCGGCAGATTAAGTTTTTTTGCCATTTTGGGTCTCCTCTCTCCTTTTAATTGCTGTATGCAATTTAGAAAGCATCGGTTTTTAACCTTTTTCTTTTTTAATGACGTTAAATCTTATGATATTTTCGTTCAGGCGATAGAAATTTTCAAGAGCGGTTATGTGATTCGGTTCAATGGAGAAATACAGAATTACATAATAACCCTCGGTCTGTTTTTCAATTTCATAGGCAAGTCTGCGCAATCCCCAGATGTTCACATTGTCAATTTCAGCTTCGCGTTCTGTAAGAAAATTTTTGACTGTTTCGATTGTCTGATTTGTCTCTTCTTCAGAAAGAGGTTTGATGATGATCATCGATTCGTAGAATTTTTTCATAGCATTCCTTTCGGTTTTATTTTCCGCTAGCGGAAGAGCAATCCGTCATTCCACGGATAAGGAACAGAGTCTGCTATATGCAGCGCTCATTTTTTCATAATTTTGATATATAAAGTATGATGCCAGTTCCACTGCTGTAGGAATGATCTCCTGAACGCATTTGTCTTCTTCTTCCAGAAAATTCATCAATACGAATTCTTCCAAAGGCATTGTAAGACCTGAAGCTGATTCATAAGCTTCCGGGAGAATTCCAATACGCATTCGGGAAAAGTTTTCAGAATCCAATGCCTCGATCACAGATTTCAGCCCGTTATGTCCGGCATCCGAACCTCTGCGGCGGATCCTGATCTTTCCCAGCGGAATATACACATCATCTAATAGAATTAAAAGATCACTTTTTTTTATTTCAAATTCTTTCACGACAGACGAAACGGGCTGTCCTGAAAGATTCATATAGGTGAGAGGTTTAAGAAAAAGCCACTCATCCTTTCGGGCAAGGAGGTAGTTCTTGAACTTCTTATAATCAGGAACTCTCAACTTTTTACATATAGCATCAAGAGTAATAAATCCAATGTTATGTCGCGTGGATTCGTACTCAGGTCCCGGATTTCCAAGCCCGACAATTAATTTCACGTATATTATTTTTCTTTGCTATTCTGATTTTTTCTCAGAATCTTCTTCGCCTGTTTCTTCAGCGCCTTCAGCAGCTTCTTCACCTTCAAGCAATTCTTCCCCTTCTTCGGGCTCTTCAACTTCCATCTTAGGAATCAATACTGAAATTAGGGTCGTATTTGATGGCTGAAGGAATTCTACATCGGGATATTTTTTCTGAATGTCTTCAATATGAACGGAATCACCGATCTGAAGTTCTGAGACATCGATCTCGATTACATCCGGAAGGTCTTTTGGCAGACAACGGATTTGAAGTTCACGAATTCCTGCTTCGAGCATACCCCCCTCTTTGACTCCAATAGCATCTCCAAGCGTCAAGACAGGGACTTCGACATCAAGCTTCTGCCCTGCGGTAACTTCCTGGAAATCGAGATGAACGATCTCTCTTGTGACCGGATCGATCTGCATATCTCGCACAATGCATCTATATTCTTTCTTTCCTATCTGAAGAAAAATGAAGCTTTGATGTCCGAGACTTTCTTTATAATAATGATAGAAATCGGAATAATCAACTTCCAATGGTGCTGGTTCTGCACCTCCTCCATATAAGATCGAAGGAATTTTATTTTCGCTGCGAACCTGCTTGGCAGCTTTTTTTCCAGTTTCTCTTTTGACAGCTTTAATTTTCATAGTTTATGTAACCTCATCTTCTATTTTGAATAAGACACTGACCGATTCCTCGTTATGGATTCTCAAGATCGCCTGAGCGAGTAGAGAAGCAATAGAAAGCTGCTTGATCTTTGAGCTTTTATTTTTCTTTTCACCAAGAGGAATAGAATCAGTAACAACTAATTCATGTATATTTGACTTATCAATTCTTTCTACTGCATTGCCACTCAAAACTGCGTGTGTACAGGCACAATATACCTTTTTTGCACCCTCGTTTTTAAGAGCGTCAGCCATTTTGATGACAGAATTTCCAGAATCGATAATATCGTCAATGATTATGGTGTTTTTGTTTTTCACTTCGCCGACAACGTTCAGGAGCTCAAGCTTTCCCTTATTTCCAATGCGCCGTTTATCACCAATAGCAATATTTGCATTGAGAACCTTCCCAAGCATTCGTGCTCTCTGTGTGCCACCAGTGTCAGGAGCAACCACTACACAATCTTTGAGATTAAGAGGTTGAAAATAACTTAGAAATATCGGCAGCATTGAGAGATGATCTACTGGTATATCAAAAAAGCCCTGTATTTGCTCAGCATGGAGATCAAGAGTAACCACTCTGTTCGCACCGGCAACTGTGAGAAGATTTGCCACGAGTTTTGCAGTTATCGGTACACGGGGCTGATCCTTTTTGTCAGAACGGGCATATCCGTAATATGGTATGACCGCAGTGATCATTCCCGCAGAAGCTCTGTGCAGTGCATCGATCATAATAAGGAGTTCCATAAGATTGTCATTGACGGGCATGCATGTGGGCTGAATGATAAAGACATCCGTACCCCGAACATTATCCAGAATTTTCACAAAAGTATTATCGTTTGAGAATTTGAAAACCTCGGCGCGGCTGAGAGGTAACCCAGCATGTTCCGCAACTTTTTGGGCTAATTCCGGATTTGCATTTCCGGTAAAAATATGAATTTTTGATCTCATAATTTAATTCGCTTTTTGTTCGATTTTAGTTTCAAATAACCAATAATTATATTTTTTGAAATATTTTTTTGCGTTTATAAGCTTCTCTCTCGAAGGAAAAATTCCAAAAACTGTTGCTCCGCTGCCAGACATCAAACTTCCCATTGCACCCAGTTCAAGAAGTTGGGCTTTGATCTCTTGCAATATGGGATAATGAGCAAAGACACCCTGTTCCAGTCCATTGTGCAGATTTTTACATATCAACTCAATGTCATTGTTTTTTAAGCCGGTGATCATTGCTGATTTCATTTCTTCATGAAGTCCGCCTATGACCGACCACGAGTAAGCATTCCTGCTGGCGATCTCAATCCCAGGATTTACGAGTAGTATATTCTCAATATATGGAGTAGGAAAAGTTTCACGGACGATCTCTCCTCTTCCTTTTAGGAGCGCAGTGTTATTTTCAAGAAAGAAATTAATGTCGCTCCCAAAATGCGAGACGATTCTATGTATGTCTGTCATTGAAAGATTGAGTTTCCAAATTGAATTCAGCACCTGAATTGTTACAGCAGCGTTCGAACTACCACCGCCCAATCCTGCAGCGAGCGGGATATTCTTTTTTAATTTGATTTCAACACCATTTTTCACATTATATGTATCTTTTAAAAAACAAGCGACTTTGTAAATAATATTCTCTGATTCTTGAAGTGTATCAGAGGAGCAATAAATTTTTACTTCAGATTTATCTGTCAATCTAAATATCAGATTGTCAGCAAGGGAGATGGGCGCAATAATCGTCTCAACTTCGTGAAAGCCATCATCCCTTTTATGAAGGATATCAAGAAAGAGATTAAGCTTTGCGCGAGAGCCGTGAGTGACCTTGAGTTTTTCTCTTTTTCTTTTTTGCACCTTTTTCGTCGTCGGCGTAATAATAGTAATAATAGTAGTAATAATATTTATAGCCGCTATAGTATTTCTTCACCTCGATACCGTTCACCACAACGCCTGCAACTTTCACGTCAATATTATTAAGAAGACTCTTTGCCTGCTCTATGATCGCCCGCTCGGTGGAATTAACACGGATAACAAGTACCAGTTGATCAACCTTTTTGGAAAGGATCAAAGCATCAGTCACAGCAATAATGGGCGGAGAGTCAATGATGATATATTCATATTCTTCACGCAGTTTTGTAAAAAGTTCATCCATTTTTTTAGAAGAAAGCAGTTCGGAAGGATTAGGTGGAACGTGACCGGCAGTAATAATATCAAGATTATCCATGACGGAAGGTTTTATAATATCGTGTAAGTCGATATTGTCTGTAGTTAAATATTTTGAAAGTCCATTTTCTCTGGAAACTATAAAAAGATTATGTATCATTGGACGTCGCATATCACAGTCAACAAGTACGGTTTTTGAACGCATTTGTGAAAGTGTTATAGCCAGGTTGCCGGCGGAGGTTGATTTTCCCTCTTTTGGTCCAGAACTCGTGACAAGAAATATTTTTCCACAGCCCGGGACTTTGGTCGGTAAGGAAACTACATTTGTTCTGAATGTTCTGTACGCTTCTGCAATCGGCGATTTTGGGCTGTAATGCGGAACAAGACGGGCAACCATTTGTCGCTGTGCAGTGGTTAGTTCCTGCAACCTTTCCTTATCCTTTTCTTTGCCCATCCGCTCTTCAATATCGGCAAGTTGCTTTTCGTCAAGCGGAATGTCGGGAATCGTGCCAAGAATTGGCAATTTAACGTATCGTTCTACATCAGAAAGATTAGTTATCTTAGTATTTAAAGATTCAAGCAGAAAGGCAGCACCGATACCAAGTCCCAGTCCAAGGAGAAGCCCAATGAGAATATTCATTTTCACTTTTGGTGAAACAGGGGCACGGGGAGATGTTGCGCTATTGATGATCCTGATGTTGCTGAGTTTTCCCTCTTCAGAGATTTTAGCTTCCTCGTATCGCGTAATGAGCATACTGAATATCTGCTCATTTATTGCTTTTGAGCGTTCCAGTCGGGCAAGTTCCAATTCTGCATCCGGAAGACCTGACATCCTTACGGAATATTCTTCCACAACTGTTCCAAGTCCACTAACTTTTGCCGTGGCTGTTTGAAACTCGACCTCAGAAGTGATAATTTCTGTAAATAATTGCTGTCTCCTATCAAGGGGATTGAAGGAGTATTTATTTACTTCAAGGATTTTATCTATTTCTGCCCTCAACTGACGCTTGATATTGTCGATTTCGTTTTGAAGAGAAACGAGCTGAGGATGGTTTTCAGTATATCCTTTTTTTGTCAGGAAAATTGCAAGCTGGCTTTCGCTCTCGATGAGTTTTTTACGTAATTGTTCCGAAACGGGGGAGGAAATTGAGGCCATTTCTTCGCCAAGAGCTTCATCGATCTTGGTGAGTTCATTTTTGAGGTACGCAAGTTTTTTATCAACGATCTGCAGTTCTGTTTGGGCTGAGCTTAATTGTGCCTCAAACTCAACCATGTTAGTGATCATCTCTTTTGTTTCTTCAGAAAGGGCGAAAACTTCGTGTGCGATCTTATAAGCACGCAGGTCTTCTTCAGAGATCGCTAATTTTTTTGAAGTTACGTCCAGTTGTTTCTCTAAAAATTCACGTACGCTTGTCACTTCGGCTCTGGCATATTTCAAGCTTTCGTCCTGGTAACTGTCCATAACTGCATTCACTACTGCTTGGGCTTCGTTTGGATTTGTGGATTTAAAAGAAACATCAACGATGTCCACTTCACGTTTTGCAGAGACTTCTGTTCCCCCAGCCAATGTACTTATAGGATTATCTGAAGAAAGAATCGGGAAATTTTCAGCTTCCTGGTTTCTCTTAAGTTTCTCGACTGCACTTTCCATTACAGAAGGGCTTTTTATCACTTCCATCTGGTTGTTGAGATCATTTCGTCCAAATCCGCCGGTACTGAAAAAGAGATCTGTTTGTTTGTTGAGCTCTAAAAGGATCTTTCCGTTACTTTCATAGATGCGAGGTGCGCGTGCAGTATAATATATTGTTGCAGCCATCACCAGCACAAAAATGATGCCGATGAGTTTTATGTGTCGAAGGATTATCCTATAATAATCTCTTAGTTTAATTTCTTGTTCTTGTTCAGGAAATTGCTCCATATGTATCCCTCTGTTTATTTATTTTGAATTGTTAAATACAGGTTATAAATACTCAGCACGGTTGCAAATTTTGCAACGAAATCCGCGACTTGTACCATGCCATAGAAAACCGTTCCGGATACGACAACAGTATCCCCGGCTTTTAACATTGGGATAATGTCATAATTTCCCGTATCGAGATATTTTTTCATGTTGACCCAGATTACTTCACCCTGTCCATTATCCTGGCTGGGTCTGACAATTCGAATTTTTGAAAGTTTTGCATCTTCTGTAGGTCCACCGGCTAAGGATAAAAGAGTCAACAGGTCAGTATCATCCGGCAGAAGATAGAACCCGGGTTTTTTTACTTGCCCCCATATCTGGGTGTAAATTCTTAGTTGATCTTTATCCCCCATCGTGCCGGAATATGAATAGGCGGAACTTCCCGCAGATGGAGTAATCGAAGGACTATCCTGTGCAAAACAGGCAGTACTGAAAATTATAATACTTACTATTATAACAAAAAGGTGTTTCATATTGAACTCCCTTTACTATTGAGGATGTAAAATTCCAATTGATAATTTTCCGTCAATTTATTTATTGTGTAAAATGGATCAATCGCTCTTCAGATTCCGATCCTACCGCTTGCCCTATTATGAAG